>NZ_NKCO01000017.1:0-112412 GCF_002245615.1 Mycobacterium neumannii
GTCCCCGCCGGGCGCGCCGGGCGCCCAGGCCGACGTCCCGCCCCCACTGGTGCCCGCGATGCCCCTACCGGAGAACGCGGTCGACAACGCGGTGGCCGAACTCGACGGCATGGCCGAGGACCTGATGCGCAAGTCGGGAATCCCCGGTATGGCCGTCGCCGTCGTGCACGGCGGAAAGACCGTGTACGCCAAGGGGTTCGGCGTCAAGGATGCCACCAAACCGGAGGAGGACGAGAACCGCGTCGACCCCGACACGGTGTTCCAACTCGCTTCGGTGTCGAAGTCTCTTGCGGCGACCGTGGTCGCCCACCAGGTCGGTGTCGGCGCCGTCAGCTGGGACACCCCGATCGTGTCCGAGCTGCCCTGGTTCGCGCTGTCCAATCCCGTGGTCACCTCGATGGTCACCGTCGGGGACATGATGTCGCACCGTTCCGGACTGCCCGATCACGCCGGCGACATGCTCGAGGATCTCGGATTCGACCGCAGGCAGGTGCTGGACCGGATGCGCCAGCTTCCGCTGGACCCGTTCCGGATCTCGTACGCGTACACGAACTTCGGGTACACCGCGGGGGCCGAGGCGGTCGCGGTCGGCGCGGGCAAGCCGTGGGAGGTGTTGGCCGACGAGGTGCTGTTCCGTCCACTGGGTATGGGGCAGACCAGCTACCGGTTCACCGACTATCGCGCGCGACCCAACCGCGCGGCCGGCCACATCCACATGGACGGGCGCTACGAACCGGCCTTCGTCCGTGACGCCGACCCGGAAGCACCGGCGGGCGGGGCGAGTTCGTCGGTCAACGACATGACCCGATGGCTGGCCATGGTGCTGGCCAACGGAAGTCATGACGGCAAACAGATCGTCGCCCCGAAGGCCCTGCTGCCCGCACTCACACCGCAGATCGTGTCGAGCCCGGCGAGCGAACCCGCGGCCCGGTCGGGCTTCTACGGGTTCGGTTTCAACGTCAGCTCGACCTCGGCGGCGCGCATGGAGCTGAGCCACTCAGGCGCCTTCGAACTGGGCACCGGAACGACCTTCCTGATCCTGCCGTCGGCCGACGTCGCGATCGTCGCGCTCACCAACGCCACCCCTTCTGGGGTCTCGGAGGCACTGACCGCGCAGTTCGCCGATCTGGTGCAGTTCGGCGAGGTGCGCGAGGACTGGTACGGCCTCTACAGCGCGGCGTTCGCCGACATGGAGAAGCCGGTGGGGTCCCTGGTCGGCAAGCAGCCACCGGCCAATCCTGTGCCCGCTGCGCCGCTCGCGTCGTACGTGGGCACCTACCGCAACGACTACTGGGGGCCCGCCCGAATCACCGAACGCGACGGCGAGCTGCGGTTGGCGCTGGGTTCGAAGCTCGATGTGCCGCTCAAACACTGGGACGGCAACACCTTCACGTTCTCCTTCATCACCGAGAACGCGCCGCCGGGAACGGTTTCCACCGCGGTGTTCGATGGGGTCGATCGTGACAAGCTCACGCTGGAGTATTTCGACACGTTCAAGAAGGGCACGTTCGTCAAGTGACAGCCGCACCCGAGATTCAGGCCACCGGGCTGACCGAACCCGAGGTCGCACAACGCATCGCCGAAGGCAAGACCAACGACGTCCCGACGCGGGCGGCACGCAGCGTGTCCGACATCGTGCGGGCCAACGTGTTCACCCGCATCAACGCGATCCTCGGGGTGCTGCTGATCATCGTGCTGTCCACCGGCTCGATCATCAACGGCGCCTTCGGGTTACTCATCATCGCCAACAGCGGCATCGGCATCATCCAGGAGTTGCGGGCCAAGCGGACACTGGACAAGCTCGCGATTGTCGGTCAGACGAAACCGTTGGTGCGCAGGCAGACCGGCGCCGGATCGGCTGCCCAACAGCTCAGCCCCAGCGACATCGTCCTCGACGACATCATCGAACTCGGACCCGGCGACCAGATCGTGGTCGACGGCGAGGTGCTCGAGGAGGCCAACCTCGAGGTCGATGAATCGCTGCTCACCGGGGAAGCCGACCCGATCGCGAAAGACGCGGGCGACCGGGTGATGTCGGGTAGCTTCGTCGTCGCGGGCACCGGCGCCTACCGCGCCACCAAGGTCGGCAGGGAGGCGTACGCGGCCAAGCTCGCAGAGGAGGCCAGCAAGTTCACGCTGGTGAACTCCGAACTGCGCAGCGGCATCAACAAGATCCTGCAGTTCATCACGTACCTGTTGATTCCCGCCGGGCTGCTGACCATCTACACCCAGCTGTTCACCACGGAGTCCGGATGGAAGCGGTCGGTGCTGGCGATGGTCGGCGCGCTGGTGCCGATGGTGCCCGAGGGCCTGGTCTTGATGACGTCGATCGCGTTCGCTGTCGGCGTGATTCGGCTGGGCCGCAGGCAGTGCCTGGTCAACGAATTGCCCGCGATCGAAGGCCTGGCGCGCGTGGACGTCGTCTGCGCCGATAAGACCGGCACGTTGACCGAGAACGGTATGCGCGTCTCGGATCTCGAGCAGCTCGACGAGGCCGACGTCGGAAACATCCTCGCGCAGCTCGCCGCCGACGATGCCCGCCCGAACGCGAGCATGCAGGCCATCGCCGAGGCATACAAGATGCCGCCCGGCTGGACAGCGACGGCCACCGCGCCGTTCAAGTCAGCCACCAAGTGGAGCGGCGCGTCCTATGGGGAGCACGGCAATTGGGTGATCGGCGCCCCTGACGTGCTGTGCGCACCGGGCTCGCCGATCGCCGAACAGGCCGAACGGATCGGCTCCTCCGGCCTGCGGGTGCTGTTGCTCGGGGCCAGCGACCTGCCCGTCGACCACCCCGACGCCCCCGGCTGCGTGACCCCAGCCGCGCTCGTCGTCCTCGAGCAGCGCATGCGGCCCGACGCGCACGACACACTCGATTACTTTGCCTCCCAGAAGGTCTCGATCAAGGTCATCTCCGGAGACAACGCGGTGTCCGTGGGCGCGGTCGCGGGATCGCTGGGCCTGCACGGCGAGTGCATGGATGCCAGGAACCTGCCGGAGTCCACCGAGGCGCTGGCCGACGCGCTCGAATCGCACACCACCTTCGGTCGAGTCCGCCCCGACCAGAAGCGAGCGATGGTGCACGCCCTGCAGTCCCGGGGGCACACGGTCGCGATGACCGGTGACGGGGTCAACGACGTGCTCGCGCTCAAGGATGCCGACATCGGCGTCGCGATGGGGTCGGGAAGCTCGGCGTCGCGCGCCGTGGCTCAGATCGTGTTGTTGGACAACAAATTTGCGACGCTGCCGTATGTCGTCGGCGAAGGTCGCCGGGTGATCGGCAACATCGAACGCGTCTCGAACCTGTTTCTGACCAAGACCGTGTACTCGGTGCTGTTGGCGACGTTCGTCGGCCTGGCCGGTCTGGCGTCGAAGTTCTTCGGCACCGACCCGCTGCTGTTCCCGTTCCAGCCGATCCACGTCACGATCGCGGCGTGGTTCACGATCGGAATCCCGGCGTTCATCCTGTCGCTGGCCCCGAACAAGGAGCGCGCCCATCCGGGGTTCGTGCGGCGGGTGATGACGGCGGCCCTGCCGTCGGGTCTGGTCATCGGCGTCGCGACGTTCACCTCGTATCTGGCCGCGTATCAGGGTCGCGAGGCCACGGCTGTCGAGCAGACCCAGGCGTCGACCGCGGCGCTGATCACCTTGCTGGTCGGGGCCATCTGGGTGTTGGCAGTGGTGGCGCGGCCCTACGAGTGGTGGCGGGTCGCGTTGGTCGCCCTCTCCGGCCTGGCCTATGTCGTGATCTTCTCCATACCGCTGGCGCAGGAGCTGTTCATGCTCGACATCTCCAACGTCAAGACGACGTCGATCGCGTTGGCCATCGGCGTGGTCACGGCCGCCGCGATCGAGGTGATCTGGTGGGTGCAGGGTGCGGTGCTGGGAGAGCGCCGTCGGCTGTGGCGCGCCGAGTAGCCTTGGACGCATGGCATTTCTCGACAAGGTGAAGAATCTGCTGGCCCGCAACGCCGACAAGGTGGACACCGCGATCGACAAGGCCGGTGACATCGTCGACCGCAAGACGCAGGGCAAATACGCTCAGCACGTCGACAAGGTCCAGGACGCGGCGCGCAACTACGTCAACAAGGACAACCCGTCGGCGCAGGGCGCACCGCAGCAGCCGCCCCAGGCTCCGCCGCCGCAGCAGCCGCCACCACCGCCCCAACAGCCTCCGACTGCTCCGCCCACCTCGTAGCGCATGGCCAAACTCTCCGTATCCGTCGACGTACCCCTGCCGCCGGAGCAGGCCTGGTCGTGCGCATCCGACCTCGCCCGCTACAAGGAGTGGCTGAGCATCCACCGGGTGTGGCGCAGCAAGTTGCCCGAAACGCTGGAGAAGGGCACGACGCTGGAGTCGATCGTCGAGGTCAAGGGCATGCCGAACCGGATCAAATGGACCATCGTGCACTACCGTCCGCCGGAGTCGATGACGCTCAACGGCGACGGCAAGGGCGGCGTCAAGGTCAAGCTGATCGGCAAGGTGCGCCCTGCCGAGAAGGACCCCGCCGGATCGACGGTCACGTTCGACGTGCATCTCGGCGGTCCCGCGCTGTTCGGCCCCATCGGCATGGTGGTCGCCGGAGCGCTCAAGGGCGACATCCAGGAGTCACTGAACAGGTTCAAGTCGGTGTTCGCGCCGGCCCAGTAGGCGAGTGGGGATCGGGTTAGAGCGAGCCGCCGGCGAGGGCGTACTCGCCGAACGGCTCGGCCGATGCCTCCCGGACGAGGCGGCGCTTCTCGAGGCTGCCGTCGAGGAAAAGGGTGGCCCTGGCGCCGACGAGGTGAAGTACCGCCAGAACTCCGGCGATCAGGGCGACGGTCGAGTGCCCGATGAGGAATGCGGCGAGGCAAGCGGTCGAGGCGAACAAGGCTGCCGCATGCAGAAGCAGCGCCAGCGTGGCCAGCCCGTCGGAGGCAGGCGACCCGTCGGCGGTCGGCATGTGGTTGGTCATTGTCATCCTCCAGAAGAGCAACTCGCTTCATACCCGTGCGGAATCAGCACCAAACCAAGATCATCTGTGACACCAGACACATACGTCACCGCGGCACTGATCGCACCCGGTCGCGCAGCTCCCGCTTGAGCACCTTGCCGTAGCTGTTCTTCGGCAGTTCATCGATGAACTCGTAGCGTTTCGGGCGCTTGAACCGGGCGATGCGGTCGAGCAGATGCGCATCCAACTCGTCGGCCGACGCCGACCCGACGATGAACGCCACCACCACCTCGCCCCACTCCTCGTCCGGCGCGCCGACCACGCCGGCCTCGACGACACCGGGATGTTCGAGCAGCACCTCCTCGACCTCGCGGGGGTAAATGTTGCTGCCGCCGCTGATCACGACGTCCTTGGACCGGTCCCGCAAGGTGAGCAAACCGCGGTCGTCGAACGAACCCATGTCGCCGGTGTGCAGCCAGCCGTTCTGCAGGGTCGCGGCGGTCGCCTGCGGGTTCTCCCAGTAGCCCGACATGACGACGTCGCCGCGGCACACGATCTCGCCGATCTCGCCGACCTCGGCCGGTATCCCGTCGGCCCTGCGCACCGCGACGTCCACCCCGGACCGGGCGTAGCCGACCGATCCTAGAACCGCATCGTCGGCGCCGACGTGATCGGCTCGGCGCAGCCCGGTGATGGTCATCGGCGCTTCCCCCTGGCCGTACAGCTGCACGAAGACCGGGCCGAACGCGGCCATCGCCTTCTTCAGGCTCTCGACGTACATCGGACCACCGCCGTAGACGATGGTTCGCAGGTTGTCCGGGCAGGCGCGGCCGGTCTGCACCAGGCGCTGGACCATGGTGGGCGCGAGGAACGCGCTGCAGCCGGGATGGCGCTCGCACAGGTCGAGGAACTCGTTCGGCTCGAACGCCCCGGACTCGGGGATCACCTGGCGCGCCGCGCGCAGCACGTACGGCGGAATGTAGAGTCCCGAGCCGTGCGACATCGGCGCGCCGTGCACCAGGGTGCAGTTCTCGTCGGGGGAGTCGAAGTCGGCCAGGTGTGACACCGTCATCGCCATCAGATTGCGGTGCGACAGCATCGCACCCTTGGACTTCCCGGTTGTGCCGCTGGTGTAGAACAGCCAGGCCAAGGTCTCGGGATCGGTGGTCGGCGGTTCCGAAAGCCCCGCGCTGAACCAGGTTTCGTAGTCGTCGGTGCGGACGACCGTGATCGGGACGTCCGTTTCCGGTGTGAGCGCTGACGCGATCTTCGGCGAGGCGAACACCTGCGCCGCGCCGGAATCCTCGAGGATCTGCACCATCTCCCGCGGGTGCAGCTTGTAGTTGATGGGAACGTACACACATTCGGCCGCCCACACCCCGAACATCAGCTCGATGATCTGCGGAGAGTTCTCGCTGGCGACGGCGATCCGCGTGCCCGGCGCACCGAGCGAGGTGGCCAACCGCAGGGACCGCTCCCGCAGCTGTGCCCACGTTTGGTGTTGGCGCTCACCGTGATACACCGCACCTCGGTCACCGAAGCGGCTGGCGGCCTGATCGAGCAGCGCGAACAGGTTCATTGTCGGGCCACCCACTCGGAGGTCAGCGCGAAGTCCGACAAGTACTTCGTCGAACTCCAGCCGCCGTCGACGACGATCGTCTGACCGTTGATGAAGCTCGCACCCTCCGAGCACAGGAACGCCACGGTGCTGGCGATGTCGTTAACCTCGCCCAACCGCGGGTACGGGGTCATCTCGGTGTTGATCTTGCGGAATCGCTCGTCTTCGAGGCGTGTCGCCACCATAGGCGTCAGCGTGACCCCGGGAGCCACTGCGTTACAACGGATTCCCTGTGGGCCGTACTGGCATGCGATGTGCTGGGTCAGCGAGGTCAAGCCGCCCTTGGCCGCTGAGTATGCACCACCGCGAAGGCCGCCGACGACGGCGAACGTCGATGTCACGTTGACGATCCCGGAGCCGGACTCCATGTGCTCGATCACGTCGCGGGCCAACCGGAACGGTGCCCGCAGCATCAATCCCAAAAAGTAGTCCAGGGATTCGTCGTCGGTTTCGTGCAACGGCTTGGGGCTTCCGACGCCGGCATTGTTGACCAGGAAGTCGATGCGGCCCCAACGGTCCAGCGCGGCTTGCACGATGGTCTGTGGCGCCTCGTCGGCGGTGAGGTCGACGGCGACCGTCGCGACGCGGTCGGTGTCACCGATCGCCTTCTCCAGCCCGGCGAGCCGGGTGCCGTCGCGGCCGGTACCGAGCACCGCCATGCCCGCCTCGGCCAGTTTGGTCGCGCAACCGAATCCGATGCCGCTGCTCGCCCCGGTCACGATCGCTACCTGAACCATTCTTGCTCCTCGTGTCCGGCGGTCATGTCAGGGCCGCTCGTATCCGATGCTTCAACACTTTTCCGGCGTCGTTCTTGGGCAACGCCTCCCACACCACCACCTGCTCGGGTGCTTTGAAGCGGGCCACGCCGTGCTCCTCCAGAAGCCTCCGCATGCCCGCCACGTCGGGAGTCGGCTGATCGGTCGCGACGACGACGGCACACGCCCGCTCGCCGGTGCGCTCGTCGGGTATGCCGACGACGGCGATCTCCGCGACGCCGGGATGGCCGATGAGAATGTCCTCGATTTCCTTGGGCGAGATGTTCTCCCCGTTGCGGATGATGATGTCCTTGGCGCGACCGGTGACGACGAGAAAGCCGTCGTCGACCCACCGACCGAGGTCACCGGTGCGGAAGTAGCCGTCGCCGTCGAACGCGTCGGTCTCGTCTTCGGGATGCAGGTAGCCCACGAGCATCTGCGGCCCGCGGGCGCGGATCTCGCCGCCTATCAGTTCGATGTCCGCGATACCCGGCCTGCCGTCGGTGTCGGCGGCGTGCTCGGTGTCGTCGAGTGAGCCGACCGTGGTCACCGGGACCTCGGTCGAACCGTACACGCGGGACACCGCCGCCCTTTCGAAATAGGCGGTGGCGCTGCGGATCAGCGACGGCGGGACCGACGCGCCACCGCAGATGAACACCTTCAGCTCCGGTAGTCGCGTTCCGGCCCGCTCGGCGGCGGCGAGCAACCCGTCGAGGAAAGGCGTGGCCCCCGCCATATGCGTGACCCGCTCGTCGAGCATCAACGTCACCGCGGCATCCGGATCCCAGCGCTGCATCAGCACCGCGGTGCTGCCCAGTAACAGGGGGCACTCGAACGCATAGATCGACCCGCCGATGTGCGCGATCGGGGACGGTACGAGGAACGTGTCGCCCGCCGCGACGCGCCAGTGCTCGCCGATCTGACGGATCAGCGCATGGATCGAGTTGTGGGTGTGCAGCACGCCTTTCGGCCGGCCGGTGGTCCCCGAGGTGTAGAGGATCATCCGCACCGTGTCGGCGTTCAACACCGGCAGGACGCCCGCGCCACCGCTGCCCAAGAGGGTCTCGAACGGCGTGTGGTCGCCCGCGTCACCCCGCACGACGACGACTTCGGGCGGGGCGGACATCGCACCGGTGACGCGATCCAGCATCGCCACGTAGTCGTGTTTGTTGAAGGCGGACGGCACGAAGACCGCCCGAACGTCGGCATCCTGCAGGATGAACGTCAGCTCGTGGTCGCGCAGCGACGGCAGTATGGGGTTGACCACCATGCCCGCCAACGTCGCCCCGTGGTAGATGACCGCGGCCTCGTGCCAGTTCGGCAGCATGAACGACACCACGCTGCCCGCGGGCATGCGGGACATCAACGTGTGCGCCAGCGCCACGGCGCGGTCATACAGCTCGCGACACGTGAGCCGGATGTCGCCGTCCACCAACACGGTCCGGTCGGGCGTCGAGGTGGCCGCGTCGCGCAGCGCGTCGGCCAGCGTGTCATGTACCCACAGGCCGCGCCGGTAGGCGTCGGCGCTGCGCTTCTCGTCGACACGCACTGCCCGGCCTAACCCTTGATCCGGCGCATCGTCATCGAGTGCCGGTACCGCGACGAGGGATGGGTGTTGATGGTCACCTGCGCGACCTCGCCGTCGGAGGTGGTGTAGGCGCGGCGCATCTCCAGAGCCGCGCTGCCCGCATCGACCTTGAGCGCCCTGGCGAGATCCGGCGACACGGTGATGGCCGCCATCTCCTGATGCACCTCGACGATGCTGACCCCGAACAGGTCCTCGATCAGCGGGAAGATCGGTCCCGAATGGCGTTGCAACAGCCGCCCAACCGCCGCGAACGCCCGATTGATGTAGTACTCGGTGGTGCAGACGGGTGTGTCGCTGCCCTCGTTCTGCCGGCAGCCGCGGACCGCCAGCCACTGCGTACCTGCCTCCAGCCCGGTGCGGTCAGCCAGTTCGTCGTCGACGGTGACCATCGCGTTGGACTCGATCGTGAGCTGGGCGCCGGCCGCGAACGCCAGCAGGTCATCGATCGAAACGACGTCTTGCGCATACGAATTGGATGCGGGACGAGGGACCACGAGGGTGCCTGCCCGTGGCCGCGACGCGACCAGGTTGTCCTCCCGCAGCCGGCGCAGCGCCTCGCGGACGGTGTAGCGGCTGACCGCGAAGCGTTCGCACAGTTGCTGTTCGGTCGGCAGCTGTGAGCCGACGGGGTAGATCCCGTCGACGATCTCCTTGCGTAAGGTGCGCGCCACCTGCAGGTAGCGATGGTCGGTGGGGCTGACGGTCATGTCCGCCGCAGCGCCAGCACGCTGCCCTCGCCGTCGGCCGACACGTACAAGGTGCCGTCACGGCCGACGGTGATACCGGCGAACGGCCCCTGCGGTCCGGAGAACGGCGGCATCCCTTTGAGCGGCTTGGGCTCCACGCCCGGCGGCGGCCCGACCGGAAGATCCGAAGCGATCGTGGTGCGCGCGTTGGTTTTCAGGTTTACCGCGATCACCTCCTTGGAGCCCGCGTCGACGATGTAGAGCACGCCGTCGGCGACCGCGATGCCCTGCGGGCGTGACAGGCCGTCGACCACGGTTTGCGTCGTGTCGCCGACCGCGATCACCCGTCCGGCCCCTGATTCGGCGACCAGCACGCGGCCGTCGTCGTCGAATGCGACGCCGACCGGATCCCGCAGATCCGAGGCCAGCACCTCGGCGCTGCCCGACGCCAGCGCATGCACCCGCCCCGTGCCAAGCTCGGTGAACACGATCCGCTCACCCGGCCCGACGGCCACACCGTAGAGCTGGTCGAAACCGTCTGCCAGGTAATCGGTTTCGCCGTCGGCGGGGCGGTACCGAGCGATCTGGCCACCCGAGGTGGCCACCACGAACGCATTGCCTGCAACCGGGGCCAGCCCGCGGAGGAAGCCCGGGTAGCCGGGGGAGAACAGCATGCCGACGGTCTGCAGCGATCCGTCATCGCCGACGGCGTAGAAGTAGGTGCCGTCAGCAACGTAGAGCTGGCCATCCTCGCCCACCGCCAGATCGAGCGGCCAGTTCAACCCGCCGCCGAGCAGCGTGCGGGTTTCGCCAGCGCCGACGATCTCGGTGATCTCACCGGTGAAGTTCGAGACGAACAGGCGGTCCCCGACGAAGGTCAGGTTGTCCAATCCCGGGTTGAGCTGAGCCAGAAGGGTTTTCTCGCCGCTTCGCGGATCGATACGCAGCACCTGGCCGCTGGCCACCTGCGTCGAGACGAGATTGCCCTGCGGGTCGAACTTCACCGCATCGGGCACACCGAGGTCGGCGGCCACCCGTTGCGGCTCACCGCCGCCGAGGTCGATGCGCCAGATCTCATTGGCCGTCATCAGCGGGTAGTACAGGAAGCCGTCCGGGCCGACCTCCATGGCGTTCGGTGAAGGTAGGCCCTCCAACAGGTTCCGCTCGGCGCCCGTGGCGCGGTCGAGTTCCATCAGCCGTCCGCCGTCGCGGCACTCGTTGACGAACAAGCGATCCTGGTGCACGGTGATGCCGTTGGCGGACGGCAGGTCGTCGCGCAGCACCCGCGTGCGGCCCGCGGCGTCGCGCACGCTGACCCGTCCGTCCATCACCTCGGTTGCGAAGAGGTTGCCGTCGCTGTCGAAGGCGACGTCGTCGGGGCCGATGATGTCACCGCCCTTGGCGCTGACCGTCTCCAGATTCCCCGTGCCCAGATCCAGCGCGCTGATCTGGCTGCCCGTCACCTGGGCGACATAGACGCGGCCGTCCGGGCCGGTGCGCAGACCGTTCGCACCGAACAGCCGACTCGGGGCGGTGATCCGCTCGAGACGCCACCCGGCCGTCGCGGTCGGATTTCCGCCCGGATAGCGAGACTGCTGCGGGGATCCCGTCGCCGATTGCGTCATGACCTGGCACGTTAGCAACTCCGCTTAGTCCAGACAATAGGGCGTGAGAGAGCTGGTTTCGCCCTTGACGGGCCGATTAACGCTGGGGAATAGTGTTCTGCAACATGGAGAGCAACACTCGTTGTCCGGACAAATAGCATGGACGACCTCTTGAGGCTGGACGGCCGGATCGTCGTGGTGTCGGGTGCCGGCGGCGGCGGAATCGGCACCACCGTCACCCGGATGGCGGCCGAGGCCGGTGCCACGGTGGTGGCCGTCAGCCGGTCGAAAGAAAACCTCGACGAACACATCGGTCCCCTGGCCGATCAGGGGCTGCCCGTCGTCGCGGTGTCGGCCGACGCCTCCACCGACGCCGGCATTGCCACCGTGATGGAGCGGGTCCGGCGAACCGACGGCGATCTGTACGGATTGGTGAACATCGCGGGCGGCGCCGCGCCGTCGACGTGGATGCCGTCGACCCGGGTGACGCGTTCGGACTGGCGGGAGTTGTTCACCGCGAACCTCGAGACGGCGTTCTTCATGAGCCAGGCGGTATGCGCAGAACTCCGCGCCCGCGGCCTGAAGGGCTCGGTCGTCTCCGTGTCGTCGATCAGCGGGATGAACACCGCGCCGTTCCACATCGCCTACGGCACGGCCAAGGCGGCGGTGGTCGCGATGACGCGCACCATGGCCGCCGAGTTGGCGCACGACAACATCCGCGTCAACGCGGTGGCGCCCGGGGTGACCGAGACCGCCGCGTCGCGCACCTACGTCGACGTCGACCCCGACCGGGACCGGCGGGCGATCGCGATGGGCAGGCGGGGTCGGCCCGAAGAGCAGGCTGGGGCGATCCTGTTCCTGCTGTCGGACCTGTCGAGCTATATCACCGGGCAGACGCTTCTCGTCGACGGTGGGCTCAACCTGAAGTGGACGCACCTCGGTGCCGACAACACCTCGCTGTTCCTCAAAGACGAAACCTTCCGCGCAGAAATAAGTCGGTTCTAAGGAGTTTGAAATGACCGATACGCAGGCCAGGATTGAAGCGCCAGAAGAGCTCTGCGAACCGATGACGATCCCGGTGGAGGCGTACGTCTCGGAGGAGTATGCGCGCGCCGAGCGGGACAAGTTGTGGCGCAAGGTATGGCAGCAGGTCGGCCGCGTCGAGGAGCTTCCCGAGGTCGGCAGCTACCTGACCTACGACGTCCTCGACGACTCGATCATCGTGGTGCGCACCGGGGCAGACGAGTTTCGGGCGCACCACAACGTGTGCATGCACCGCGGCCGCCGCCTCGTCGACACCCCCGACGGGGACAAGAACGCCGTCGGCCGCGCCCGCAAATCGTTCGTCTGCGGATTCCACGGCTGGACATACGGACTCGACGGTGCCTGCACGCACATCCGCGAACAGGACGACTGGAACGGCGCGCTCACCCCGCAGAACACCCACCTCGTCCCCGTCCAGGTCGACACGTGGGGCGGCTGGCTGTTCATCAACATGGACCCCGACTGCGAACCGCTTGCCGACTACCTGTTCCCGGCCGCCAAGATCCTCGATCCGTTCGGGCTGGAGAACATGCGCTACAAGTGGCGCAAATGGCTGTACTTCGACTGCAATTGGAAGGTCGCGCTCGAGGCCTTCAACGAGACCTACCACGTGTTCACCACCCATCCGGAGTTCAACAAGTTCGGCGAGTTCAAGGGTTGGGCCAAGGCGCAGGGCAGGCACAGCAACATCGGATACGACGCGCCGAAAGACATGGAGGCCACCAGGTCCAAGATCCGGTTGGGCACCGGTGACGATCCCCGCGTCTCCACCGCCGAGATGCAGATGTACACCTGGGAGCAGACCAACGCCACCACCACCGAGACGCTGGTGAACGCGGCCAAGAGGCTGGTCGACGAACTGCCCGAGGGCACACCTCCGGACAAGGTTCTCGAACACTGGTTGGCATCGGCCAGGCGTGACGACGAGGCCCGCGGCGTCGTGTGGCCGACCATTCCGCCCGACATCCTCGGGCAGGCGGGCACGGCGTGGCAGATCTTCCCCAACTTCCAGGTCGGCCAGGGCCTGACGACCGCGCTGTGCTACGGCGCCCGGCCGCATCCGACCTACGATCCGAACAAATGCATCTTCGAGGTGGCGACCTTGGAGCTGTTCCCGAAGGATCAAGAGCCGCAGACGCATTGGGAGTACACGCCCAAGGACAGCCCGAACTGGCTTTCGGTGCTTCCCCAGGATTTCTCGAACATGGCCGCGGTGCAGCAGGGCATGAAGTCGCTGGGCTTCCCCGGCACCAGGCCCAACCCGTACCGCGAACGCAGCACCGTGAACCTGCACTATCAGTTGTCCAAGTACATGGGCACCGGCGAACCGAAAGAGCTCTGAGCTATGACAATGTCCGACACCTGCGGACCCACGGAGACCCCTGACGACATCGACATCGACGCGCTGCGGGAGAAGTACGCCCAGGAGCGGGCGAAAAGGCTTCGGCCCGAGGGCTCCAAGCAGTACGTCGAGTTGACCGACGACTTCGCCGGCTACTACGAGACCGACCCGTACACCCCGGCCGCGCCGCGTGACCCGATCGTCGAGGACATCGACGTCGCGGTGCTGGGCGGCGGATTCGGCGGGCTGCTGTCGGCGGCGCATCTGAAGAAGGCCGGGGTCGAGGACGTCCGGATCATCGAGCTGGGCGGCGACTTCGGTGGGGTCTGGTACTGGAACCGGTATCCGGGCATCCAGTGCGACAACGAGTCTTATTGCTACATCCCGCTTCTGGAAGAGCTCGACTACATCCCGAGCAAGAAGTTCGCCGACGGACCCGAGATCTACGAGCACTGCAGGCGCATCGGTAAGCACTTCGGCCTCTACGACTCGGCGATCTTCTCCACCCAGGTGCGCGATATGCGCTGGGACGGGGAGATCAACAGGTGGCGCATCGCCACCAACCGCGGCGACGACATCCGCGCGCGGTTCGTGGTGCTGGCGTCCGGGCCGTTCCACCGGCCGAAGCTGCCGGGCATCCCGGGCATGAAGGATTTCAAGGGACACAGCTTCCACTCGTCGCGTTGGGATTACGACTACACCGGCGGCGACTACACCGGCGGCATGGACAAGCTCGCCGACAAGCGTGTCGCGATCATCGGCACCGGCGCCACCAGCATTCAGGTGGTGCCGTTCCTGGCCCGAGATGCCAAGCACCTATATGTCGTTCAGCGCACCCCGTCGACGGTCGACGCGCGCAACAACACCCCGACCAACCCCGACTGGGTGAAGACGCTGCAGCCCGGCTGGCAGAAGGAACGCCAGCGCAACTTCCACTCGTGGACGTTCGAGGGGATGGCGCCCGGGCAGCCGGATCTGGTGTGCGACTTCTGGACCGAACTTGGCCGCAACACCGCTGCGCGGGTGCTCTCACTCGAGGACCCGTCGACGCTGACGCCCGAGCAGTTCATGGCGATCCGCGAGGAAGAGGACTACAAGATCATGGAGCGGCTGCGCCGCCGGATCGCCGAGACCGTCGACGACCCCGACACGGCCGAGGCGCTCAAGCCGTACTACCGCTTCCTGTGCAAGCGTCCGCTGTCCAACGACGACTACCTGCCCACCTTCAACCGACCCAACGTGACGCTGATCGACGTGTCCGACACCAAGGGGGTCGAGCGGATCACCGAGAAGGGATTCGTCGCCAACGGCCAGGAGTACGAGGTCGACTGCATCATCTACGCCAGCGGCTTCGAGATCACCACCGAGATCAGCAGGCGCTACTCGATCGACGCGATCGAAGGCCGCGACGGGCTGTCGCTCTACGACTATTGGCACGACGGCTACAAGACGCTGCACGGCATGACCAGCCGCGGCTTCCCGAACCAGTTCTTCACCGGCTTCACCCAGGTCGGCATCTCGGCCAACATCGCGGCCAACTACGAACTGCAGGGTGAGCACATCGCCTACATCGTCGCCGAGGCGTTGAAGCGGGGCGCAACGGTCGTCGAGCCGACCGACGACGCGCAGGAGCAGTGGTGCCAGACCATCCGCGAATCCGCGGTCGACAACTCGGCTTTCGACGCATCCTGCACTCCGGGTTACTACAACAACGAGGGCGGCGGTGGCGGTGAGGGCATCCGCTCACACCTCGGCGAGCCCTACGGCCCGGGCTTCTACGCGTTCGGCGATCTGCTCAAAGAGTGGCGCGACAAGGGCGACCTCGATGGCCTGGTACTCGAGAAGTAGCGATTTGTGTGCGTTCGGGAGCGGTGAGCGCTCCTCATCGCACACAGATCGCAGGTACGCCGATGGGTGAGTTGCGCTTCGACGGTCAGGTGGCCGTCGTGACCGGCGGCGGCAGGGGGCTGGGCCGCGAGTACGCCATGCTGCTCGCCCAGCGCGGCGCCAAGGTCGTCGTCAACGATCCGGGCGGCAGCCTGACCGGTGACGACTACGATCCCGTCCACCCGCCGTCTGAGGCGCCCGGCCCCGCCGAAGAGGTAGTGCGCGAGATCACCGCTGCCGGAGGCGAAGCCATCGCGAACACCGATTCGGTGGCCACCCCGGCCGGCGGCAAGGCGATCGTGCAATCGGCTCTCGAGCGCTACGGGCGCCTCGACGTCCTGATCCACAACGCGGGCATCGTGCGCCGAGCCCCACTCGCAGAGATGACGTACGACGACTTCGAGGCGGTGCTCGACGTCCACCTTCGCGGCGCGTTTCACGTGGTGCGCCCGGCGTTTCCGTCGATGTGCGACGCCGGCTACGGCCGCATCGTGCTGACGTCCTCGATCGGTGGCCTGTACGGCAATCACGGCGTCGCCAACTACGCGGTGGCCAAGGCGGGCGTGATCGGACTGTCCAACGTGGCGGCCATGGAGGGCGCCGCCCACGGCGTCAAGAGCAACGTGATCGTGCCCGCCGCGGTGACACGGATGGCCGAGGGCATCGACACGTCGGCGTACCCGCCGATGGGCGCGGAACTGGTCGCACCGGCGGTGGGATGGCTGGCACACGAATCATGTTCGATCACCGGCGAAGCGCTGATCGCGCTGGCCGGCCGGATCGCGCGGGCGGTGCTCGCGGAGACCCCCGGCGTCTACCGGCCGTCGTGGTCGATCGAGGAGGTCGGCGCGCAGATCGCCGCGATCCGCGACATGTCCGAACCCGTGGTGTTCCCCGTGGTGCCCGACGGGCACAACGACCACATCAAGTACAGCTTCGCCATGGCGCAGAAGGGCGGTGTCCATGCCTAGCGGGCCGCTGACCGGCGTGCGCGTCGTCGACCTCACCGCGATGGTGATGGGGCCGTACTGCACCCAGATCATGGCGGATATGGGCGCCGACGTCATCAAAGTCGAACCACCGCAGGGTGATAACACCCGCTTCATCTCGGTGGGCCCCTCACCAGGGATGAGTGGGGTGTTCGTCAACGTCAACCGTGGTAAGCGCAGCGTGGTGCTGGACCTGCAGACCGAACCCGGCAAGGCGGCGATGCGGGCGCTCATCGAGCGCTCCGACGTGTTCATCCACTCCATGCGCGCCAAGGCGGTCGCCAAGCTGGGCTTCGGCTACGACGACGTCGCGGCCGTCAACCCCGCGATCATCTACACCAACTGCTACGGCTACGGCCGCCGGGGGCCCGACCGCGACCGTCCCGCCTACGACGACACCATCCAGGCCGAGGCCGGATTGCCCGCGGTACAACAGCAATTGACCGGTGAGGCCGACTTCGTCGGCACGATCATGGCCGACAAGGTCGGCGGGCTGACGGCCCTCTACGCGACGATGATGGCGTTGTTTCATCGTGAGCGGACCGGGGAGGGGCAAGAGGTCGAGGTCGCCATGTTCGAGACGATGGCGTCGTTCATGCTGGTCGAACATGCCAACGGCGCCATGTTCGACCCCCCGCTGGGGCCCGCGGTGTATCCGCGCACGGTCGCGCCCAACCGTAGGCCGTACCGCACCAGCGACGGCTACATCGCCGCGTTGATCTACAACGACAAACACTGGAACGCGTTCATCGGCGCGGTGAGTCCGGCGTGGAACGACGAGTCCTACGCCACCCTCGAGAAGCGTGCGCACAACATCGATGTCGTCTACGGGTTGCTCGCCGAGACCATGAAAGAGCGCACCACCGCCGAATGGCTGGACCTGTTCCGGAAACTCGAGATTCCCGCCGCGCCGCTGAACACCCCCGACGCGTTGTTCGACAACGAACACCTGAACGCGGTCGGACTCTTCGAGACCGTCGAGACCGCGGACGGACCGGTGCGCTTTCCTGGTGTGCCGACGTGGTTCTCGCGCACACCCGGCAAGGTCGCAGGTCCCGCCCCGACGCTGGGCGCCGACACCGACGCGGTGCTCGACGAGTTGGGGCTCACCGCGCTCGGCTCCGTGGCTTCTGACGGAAACGGGGCGGATCTCGTCGACAACCCCAGTGTCGGCGCGTCGGAGCGGGGGTAGGCGTGGATTTCGCGATGGGCGACAAGGCCGCGGAGTTGCGCGGCGAGCTGCGGGCGCTGGTCAAAGAGCATGTGCCCGACGACTATCTGGGTGCGTTCACCGACGACCCCGCCGATCTCGAGGTCGCGCAACGGTTCTGCCGCATGCTGGCCGAACGCGAACTGCTGTGCCTGTCCTGGCCGAAGGAGTTCGGCGGTGGTGGGGCGTCGGTGTGGGAACAAACCGTGGTACGCGAGGAGATGTGGGCGCATCACGAACCGCGTGGTGCCCAGTACATGGGGGTCAACTGGGTCGGCCCGATCATCATGCGCCACGGCGCCGAGGAGCAGCAGCGCAAGCACCTGCCGCCGATCGCGCGCGGGGAGGTCATCTGGTGCCAGGGCTTCTCCGAACCCGAGGCCGGCTCGGACCTGGCCTCGCTGCGCACCACCGCCCGCCCCGATGGCGACGGCTGGCTGGTCAGCGGGCAGAAGATCTGGACGTCGTACGCGACGATGGCGCAGTGGTGCTTCCTGCTGGCTCGTACGTCACGCGTTGAGAAAAAGCAGCAAGGCCTCACGATTTTCCTTGTGCCGATGGACGATCCGGCGATCCAAGTCCGGCCGATCCGGTGCATGATGGGCCCGCACCACCTCAACGAGGTGTTCTTCGACGACTTGCGTGTCACCGAGGCCGACGTGCTCGGGACGGTCGATGCGGGCTGGTCGGTGGTGCAGGACGTGATGGCGTTCGAGCGGGTCGGCATTGCCCGCTACGCACGCTGCGAACGACTGCTCGCCGCCGCGCCCACGGTGCTCGGCGACCGGTGGGACGACCTTCCGGGAGAGTTGCGCGGCCGCTGGATCCGCATGCTGACCCACTGCCGGCGGGCCCGGCTGATGGCCTACCGCGTGGTGTCCCTGCAGAGCAGCGGACGCATTCAACCGGGTGACGCCGCGGCCTACCGGATCGCGGTCACCAAGCTCGACCAGGACAGCGCCGAGGTGCTGATGGACATCGCGGCCGAGGTATCCCACGACGACCCGCGGGCCGCCTGGTTCCTCGGTGAGGTCGAGGACCACTGGAAGTACTCGCAGGCTTCGACCGTCTCGTCGGGAAGTATTGAGATGCAACGGATTCTGCTGTCGCGCGCAATGCTGGCGGTGGCGCGGTGAATCTCGACCTGTCCGAGGATGCCCAGGAGTACGGCCGCCAAGCGCTGCGCGCATTCGAGGCCGCCGGGGGCGATGAACTGGTCCAGCAGGTCGAGGCCAAACCCGAGGCGCGGGAGTCGTTGGTCGGGCCGAGCCTCGCGGGGATCGGCGCATGGGACCTCGACGCCCGCACCGACGCCGACGGCCTGGAGGCGGCCGCGGCGCTGTGCCGCAGCGCGGGATACTGGGCGCTGCCGTATCCGGTCGCGGAACGACTGGCCGCCCCGACCGACCTCGACACCGACGGCTTGATCGTGGTGGCCGGCAACCGGCCCGCCGCAGCCATGGGTGGACTCGAGAGTCGTTGGACCACAGTCACCTTGGATGGCACCCGCAGCATCGTGACCGGGATGGGGCCCGTCGGGCCGGGCTTCGTCTCCGAACTGCAGACGACTGTCTTAGACGACCAAGGCGCCGCCGATGTCGCGCTCGGGCTGGTGCTGCCCTGCTGGACACTGCTCGGCATGCTCGACCGGGCGATCGAACTGACCGTCGCGCACGTCACCCTGCGCAAGCAGTTCGGGCAGACGCTGTCGTCGTTCCAGGGCGTGCAGTTCCAGCTGACCGACGCAGAAGTCGAGCGCAGCGGACTGGACATTCTCGCCAAGTACGCGCTGTGGAGCATCGCCACCGACCGTCCTGAGGCGCTCACCGACGCACTCGCGTTGCGGTTGTCGGCGCTCGAGGCGGCCGAGGTGGTGTTCCGCGTCTGCCACCAGCTGCACGGCGCGGTCGGCTTCTGCGACGAGACCACCCTGTCGTGGCTGTCGCGCTACAGCCAACCGCTGCGGCGGCTTCCGCTCGGGCTGTCCGCAACCCGGGATGCCTTGACCCGCACAGCAGGCCGCGGGGGACTGACGGGGCTGTACGCATGAGGGTCGCGGTGATCGGCACCGGTTTCGGCAAGCACGCGGCGGCTCCCGCGTACGCCGAAGCCGGCTTCGACGTCGAGGTCGTAAGCCCCCGCGACGACGCCGCGGTCAAGGCCGCGCTGGCTTCGGATGTCGACCTGATCTCCGTGCACTCCCCGCCGTTCCTGCACCTCGAGCACGTCACCGGCGCGCTCGAGCACGGGCATGCGGTGGTGTGCGACAAACCGTTCGGCCGCAACGCCGACGAGGCGGCCCAGATGCGCGACCTGGCCCACGATGCCGGTGTGCTGCACTTCCTGAACTTCGAGTTCCGGTTCAACGAGTCGTGGGCGCGGCTCAAGGAACTGGCCGACAGCGGGGCGATCGGCGCGCCGCGGCACCTGCACTGGACGTTCTTCGGAAGCGGGCTGCGCGGCCGCAAGTTCGGCTGGATCAACGACCGCGACCTCGGCGGCGGCTGGATCGGTGCCTACGGCTCGCACCTCATCGACTTCACCCAGTGGCTCTTCGGCAGCGAGATCACCGACTGCGGCGGCGTCACCCGGATCGACGGATCGCCCGAGCAGGCCACCGCCGAGGACGCGTACGCGGCGTGGTTCGCAATGGCCAACGGCTGCACCGCTACTCACGACACCGGCTTCGCGGCCGCTGTCCCTTCACCGCCGTCGGTCACGCTGCTGGGCAGCGAGGCCACCATCGAACTGACGGCCGACACCACGCTTGTCGTTCGTCGACAAGGCGCCGATCCCGAGACCACGGAGTTCGCACCGCCGCCGCGGCGCTCACCCCCGCCCGCGCTGTCGACGTTCTTCGGACACGTCGCCGATGCGCTGCGCACCGGTACGCAGATCACCCCGTCCTTCGACGACGGTCTGGCCGTCGCGCGCGCCATGGACCACCTGCGGGCCAGGGCGGTGCGGCTATGAGCGCCGACTCTGAAGATATGCCTCAAGAAGCGTCCGAAAGTCGAGCATTAGTTCAGTTTCGGCGACAGGTGCGGCAATGGTGTGTCGAGCACATCCCCACGGATTGGCGCGAAACCCAGACCGGCGCAAGCGATGAGCAGTTCGTGGCCTTCCAGAAGCAGTGGTTCACCGAATTGCACAGCGCCGGCTACGCCGTCCCGCACTGGCCCGCCGAGTGGGGCGGTGGCATGTCGGTGGCCGAGCAGGTGGTGCTGTACCAGGAACTGGCTGCCCACGACGCGCCGCGGCTGGTTCTCGCGTTCGTCGGCATCCACCATGCCGCGTCGACGCTGCTGGTCGCCGGCACCGAAGAGCAGAGGCGACGGCACCTGCCAGCGATCCTCGACGGCGAGATCTGGGTGCAGGGCTTCTCCGAACCCGAGGCCGGATCCGACCTGGCCAGCCTGCGCACCACCGCGCGCAAAGACGGCGACTCCTACATCGCCAACGGACAGAAGCTGTGGGCCAGCGGAGGTAAACACGCCGACTGGTGCCTGCTGCTGGCCCGCACTGACCCGGATGCGCCGAAACGCAAGGGCATCTCGTACTTCCTGCTCGACATGACGACACCCGGCATCGAGGTCCGGCCCATCCGCAATGCGATCGGCGACTCCCATTTCTGCGAGATCTTCCTCAATGACGTGTCGATCCCCGCGGCCAACCTGATCGGTGCGGAGAACGACGGCTGGCGGGTCGCGCAGGCGACCCTCGGCGCCGAGCGCGGCATGACGATGCTGGAACTCGCCGAGCGCCTCGGCAACGCCGGCTTCCGATGGCTGGTGCGCAGCGCGCCGACCGACGATCCGATCGTCGCCGACCGGCTGGCGCAGTTCGAAACCGAGATCGCGGGGCTGCGGGCGCTGTGCCGAAAGGTGGTCGAGGATAACGAGAACGGTACCGCCGACCCGGCCGACGCCTCGATCGTCAAGCTGTTCTACAGCGAACTTCTGCAGCGCATGACCGACTTCGGTGCCGAGATCGGTGGGTTGGCCGCCCACCTTGAACTCGCCAAGCCGGCCTCCAGCGGCTGGGAGTCGGGTGCGTGGGTGCTCGACTTCATCGGATCGTGGGAATGGACGATCCCCGGCGGCGCGAGCGAGATTCAGCGCACGATCATCGGCGAGCGCGGACTGGGCCTGCCGCGAGAACCGAGTGCCGTCTGATGACCGACTTCACCGAATTCCACGACGAACTACGCTCCGTGGCAGGCGATCTGCTCGCGAAGGACCGCAGCCTCGAATGGTCCACGTTGGTCGAAGCCGGTTGGGTCGGACTCGAGGTGCCCGAGCAGCTCGGCGGGGCGGGTGCGTCGTTCGCCGAAGTCGCGGTCATCTGCGAAGAGATCGGCCGCACCGCCAGCACCACCGACTTCCTCGGCAGCGCCGTGCTGGCCGTCGGAGCGCTGAACGCGGTGCAGCCCAGCGATACCCGCGACACGTTGCTCACCGAACTGGCCAGCGGTGCGACGCGGGTCGTCGTCGCGCTGGAACCGTACGACTTCGTGCCCGACGCCGAAGGCGCGGACCGCATCCTGATCGTCACCGACCGCGGCATCGCCGTGTCCGAGCAGCGGGCTACGCCGCGGCCCGTCGTCGACGAGACGCGCAACCTCGCCGCGATCGACCCGGACACTGCAATCACCGAAACCCTGCCGTTCACCGACGATCCCGCGGTCGCGGTGCAGCGGTTACACGACCGGGCCGCGGCGGCCCTCGCGTGCGACAGCCTCGGCCTGAGCGAGGCCATGCTCGCCGCGACCGTCGGATATGTGAAGGTGCGTCACCAATTCGGCAGGGCCATCGGCTCGTTCCAGGCCGTCAAACACGCCTGCGCCGACATGCTCGTCAGCATCTCCGTGTCGCGCCAACTCGTCGACGCCGCGGTCCGCGCCGTGGCCGAGGACGCGCCGGATGCCGGGGTCGCCGTCTCGATGGCCAAGTCGTACACCTGCGCGGCGGCCGTCGACATCGCCGGCAAGGCCATGCAATTGCACGGCGGCATCGGATACACGTGGGAGAGCGGTATCCACGTCTACCTCAAGCGCGCCACCCTCAACCGATCACTGTTCGGCTCTCCGTCAGCACACCGAAAACGACTAGCGCAACGCTATCTGTAGAGAAATCAAGGAGTTTCCCGTGGGTGTACCCGTATACAAGCGCATACTCGATCTCTTCGAGGCCGAGGGCGTCAACACGCTGTTCGGCATTCCCGATCCCAATTTCGTGCACATGTTCACCGAGGCCGACGCGCGCGGCTGGTCGGTGGTCGCGCCGCACCACGAGCTGAGCGCGGGGTTCATGGCCGAGGCGGCGTCGCGGATGACGGGCACGCCGGGGCTGTGCATCGGAACCCTCGGACCGGGCATGGCCAACATCGCGGGTGCGATCCAGTGCGCGCTTGTCGAGAACTCACCGGTCATCTTCCTCGGCGGCCAGCGGGCCCGCATCACCGAACGGCGGGTGCGGCGCGGGCGCATCCAGTTCGTCCAGCAGGAGGACCTGTTCAAGAACTCGGTCAAGTTCAGCAGCTCGATCGAGTACGCCGACCAGACCGACGAGATCATCCGCGAAGCCATCCGCCAGTCCATGTCGGGCACCCCCGGCCCCTGCTACATCGAGTATCCGTCCCACGTCATCCTCGAAGAGCTCGACGTGCCGGATCCGTTGCCGCCGCGCCGGTATCGGCTCGTCAACCAGGGTGCGGGTGAACGTGAGGTCACCGAGGCGGTCAGACTGATCCGCGAGGCGAAGAGCCCAGTCCTGTTGGTGGGTCACGGAGTTCACACCTCGCGCACCCAGGAGCAGGTCAGGGAGTTGGCCGAGCTGATGGCCTGCCCGGTGATCCAGACGTCGGGCGGGACCTCGTTCATCCCCGGCCTGCAGGACCGCACCTTCCCGTACCTGTTCTCTCCTGCGGCGAACGAGGCCGTCGAGAAGTCCGATCTGTGCGTGGCGCTGGGAACCGAGCTCGGCGAACCCATGCATTACGGCAGGACCCAGCACTGGGCGGGCAACGATGCCAACCGCAAATGGGTGCTCGTGGAACAGGATCCGACCGCAATCGGGGTGAACCGGCCGATCGACGTGCCGCTGGTGGGCGATCTTCGCGGCGTGGTGCCGCAACTGGTCGCGGCGCTGCGCGATACCCCGCGTACCCCGTCGGCCGACTTCGAGGCCCTGATCAAGGCCGACGCCGCCGAGATCGCCCGAGTGGCCGCCGAAGCGCCGAGTGGTCGCGCGCCGATCCACCCGGCCCGCTACGTCGTCGAGGCCACTAAGGCCTTCGACGAATGCACCGAGGACGGCATCCTGGTCCGCGACGGTGGCGCCACGGTGATCTTCCAGTGGACGTACTCGCAGACGAAGCCGCGAGACGTGATCTGGAATCAGAACTTCGGTCATCTGGGCACCGGTCTGCCGTATGCGGTCGGCGCGTCGGTCGCCGAGGGGCGCAAGCGTCCGGTCATGCTGCTCACCAGCGATTCGGCGTTCCTGTTCCACATCGCCGAGCTCGAGACCGCGGTCCGGGAAAACGTGCCGCTGGTCTGTGTCGTCGGCGTGGACCACCAATGGGGCCTGGAGGTGGGCGTCTACAAGCGCACGTTCGAGCAGCCGTCCCCGCAGCCGGGTGTGCACTGGAGCAAGGACGTCCGGCTCGACAAGGTCGCCGAGGGTTTCGGGTGCCACGGCGAGTACGTCGAAAAGGACGACGAGATCGGCCCGGCGATCAAGCGGGCGTTCGCCAGCGGCAAGACCGCCGTCGTCCACGTCTGCATCGACCCGAAAGCCAACTCCGAGGAGATGCCGAAGTACGACCGATTCCGCACCTGGTATGCAGAAGGCACCCAGTAGCGCCCGCGGTCGAACCGCGAATAGGGTCAAGTTCTAGGGAAGAGTGGAGACATGCGCGAGTATCTCAAGTTCTACATCGACGGCCAGTGGGTCGACCCGATCCGGCCCAACACCCTCGAGGTCGACAACCCGACCACCGAGGAGGCCTCCGGCAAGATCGCGATCGGTTCCGCTGCCGACGTCGACGTGGCCGTGCAGGCCGCCCGCCGAGCCTTCGCCACCTGGTCGCAGACCAGCCGCGACGAGCGCCTCGAGTTGCTGCAGGCGATCATGGGCGAGTACCAGAAGCGAGCCGGTGACCTCGCCGAGGCGGTCAACGAGGAGATGGGCGCCCCGGCGTCGCTGGCGGCCGGCCCCCAGGTCAATCTCGGACTCGGTCACCTCGCCACGGCCATCGACGTGCTGAAGAACTTCGAGTTCGAGGAGCAGCACGGGGCCACGCTGGTGGTCAAGGAGCCGATCGGGGTGTGCGGGTTGATCACCCCGTGGAACTGGCCGATCAACCAGATCGCCTGCAAGGTGTTCCCGGCGCTGGCGACGGGTTGCACGATGGTGCTCAAACCGTCGGAGGTCGCACCGTATTCGGGTCAGATCTTCACCGAGATCCTCGACTCGGCAGGCGTTCCCGCCGGGGTGTACAACATGGTGTTCGGCGACGGGCCGGGCGTCGGGGCGGCGTTGTCGGCCCATCCCGACATCGACATGGTGTCGTTCACCGGGTCGACGCGGGCCGGCGTCGACGTCGCCAAGAACGCCGCGCTGACCGTCAAACGCGTCACCCAGGAACTCGGCGGCAAGAGCCCGAACATCGTGCTCGACGACGACGACTTCGCCAAGAGCGTGACCGCGGGTGTCTCGGTGATGATGATGAACAGCGGTCAGAGCTGCAACGCGCCGTCGCGCATGTTGGTGCCGAACTCCCGCATGGACGAGGCGATCGAGATCGCCCGCGAGGTCGCCGGCGGAGTCAAGGTCGGCGATCCCGACGAGAAGACCGCGATCGGGCCCGTCGCGTCCAAGGCGCAGTTCGACAAGATCCAGGGCCTGATCCAGACGGGCATCGACGAGGGCGCGACCGTCGCCATCGGCGGCACCGGTCGACCGGAGGGTCTGAGCAAGGGCTACTACGTGAAGCCGACGGTGTTCGCCAACGTCACCAATGACATGACGATCGCCCGCGAGGAGATCTTCGGCCCGGTGCTGTGCATCCTCGGCTACGACGACCTCGACCAGGCGCTCGAGATCGCCAACGACACGGAATACGGTCTGGCGGGCTATGTTTCGGGTGCCGACCTGGACAAGGCCCGCGCGGTGGCGCGGCGGATCCGGGCCGGCTCGGTCGCGATCAACCACGGCTTCGACATGGCCGCTCCGTTCGGTGGTTACAAACGCAGCGGTAACGGACGCGAGTGGGGACACTTCGCGTTCGACGAGTTCCTGGAGATCAAGGCCGCGCTGGGCTACGCGCCGGAGGCGGCAGCCGGATAACCGTCCGGTCCACCTTCGCCGATTGTGCGGTTCGCGACGGATTTCGCCCGATTTCCGTCGTCAACCGCACAATCGGCGCAGATCATGGCTTGAGCAGCGACCGCCGTGCCTGGTGACCTCCGCGGGCGAACGTTTCGAAGAGGTTCAGCGCATATATCGTCACGTGGGTGACGGTACGCGGCGAGAAGTACGAATACGGCGTCGATTTCGACCGCATCGCGGCAATCGACATCCACACCCACGTCGAGATCGACTGCCACGGCCACAAGGCCTACGTCGACGAGCTCGTGGAGGCGACCGAGAAGTACTTCAAGATGCCACCGGGCGCGACGGCAGGCGTCGACGCGGTCGCCGACCTGTACCGGCAGCACAACACCGCCGCCGTCGTGTTCACCATCGACGCGCGAACGGCGATGCGCCACGTGCCGAACTCGATCGAGGACCTCGTCGCGGGCGCCGCGCGCAACAACGACGTGCTGATCCCGTTCGGCAGCGTCGACCCGTGGCACGAGCGCCGGGCGGTGCACCGGGTCCACGAACTCGTCCGCGACTACGGGGTCAAGGGCTTCAAGTTCCATCCGAGCATGCAGGCGTTCGAACCCAACGACCGTCGCTTCTACCCGATCTACGAGGCGATCACCGAGGCCGGGCTGCCCGCGTTGTTCCACACCGGGCAGACGGGGATGGGGTCGGGGCTGCCGGGTGGGCACCGCATCAAGCTGCGCTACTCCGATCCGATGCTGCTCGATGACGTCGCCGCCGACTTCCCGGACATGACGATCGTGATGGCCCACCCCGCGGTGCCGTGGGTCGACTCGCAGATCGCGATCGCCACACACAAGGCCAACGTGTACGTCGACCTGTCCGGGTGGAGCCCGAAGTACTTCCCGCCGCAGCTGGTCCGCGCCATGAGCAGACAGCTGCGCACCAAAGTCCTGTTCGGCACCGACTTCCCCTACATCCAGATCGACCGGTGGCGCGCCGACTTCGACACCCTCGACATCGACCCGGCGGTGCAGGCGCTGATCTACAAGGAGAACGCGCTGCGCGTCCTGGGTATCGCGCGCTGACGGCGCGATGAGTTTTCGCGGGGGCGGCGGTCTGCATCGGTGACTGACCACTCACCCAGAAGGAGACCGCCGTGCCCGTCCGCAATTCCGCCCCCGTTGGCGCCCCGACCTGGATCGACCTGGCGTCCTCGGACGTCGAACGCTCGCAGTCCTTCTACGGCGAGGTGTTCGGCTGGACGTTCGATTCGTCGGGCCCCGACTACGGCGGCTACGTGACCGCCTCCCGCGACGGCAGGCCGGTCGCCGGCCTGATGTTCAACGACCCGCAGTGGAACAGCCCGGACGGCTGGACCACCTACTTCCACACCACCGACGCCAAAGCCACCCTCGACGCCGCGGTCGCCGCGGGTGCGCACTCATGCGGCGCACCCGTGATGGAAATCAAGGACAAGGGCTGGATGGGCATGCTGTCCGACCCCAGCGGCGCGTTCGTCGGGCTGTGGCAGCCGGACGGACACCGAGGATTCGAAGTGGTCAACGAACACGGCGCGCCGGTGTACTTCCAGTGGACCGGCCGCGACTACGCCACGTCGCAGCAGTTCTACCGCGACCTGTTCGGCTGGCAGATCGAGGCCGTGTCCGACACCGACGAATTCCGCTACAGCACGGCCAACTTCGACGGTGAGGCGCTGCTCGGACTGATGGACGGCAGCGCCTTCCTTCCGGAAGGGGAGCCGTCGAACTGGAACTTCTTCCTGGGCGCCGACGACGTCGACAAGACCGTGCAGTTCGTCCTCGACAACGGCGGCAGCGTGATCCGCGGCGCCGAAGACACGCCCTACGGGCGGTTGGCCGCGGTGGCCGACTGCACCGGGGCGGCCTTCAACCTGTCGTCGCTGCGGTAGGCGATCGTCAGGCCGTCATCAGGTAGTCGGTCCTGCCGACGAAGACGATGCTCGCCGGGTTCGGCGTGGTGGCCGCGTCGACGACGGCGTCGGCGAAGGTCATGTGGCTCATGTCGCCTGACACCACCGTGAGCTGCACGCCGGCCTGGCGGAACTCCGAACGCCGTGTCAGCAGGGCTGTTTCGCCGGCCCGCATGCTCGCCGCGACGGCCGTGTAGCCCTTGGGCACCGCCTTGTCGGGGAAGAAGTGGGCCTGGTGACTGGTGACGAAGACGATCCGTCCGCCGACGGGCATCAGCGGCAGGGCCGCCAGGGCGAGCCGGCGTTGGGCGTCGCGGTTGAGGCGCATCGCGCACTCGGGATCAGCGCCGGTATCCAGCGCATCCGACGAGTTGAGGATCAAGGTGTCCAACCGACCGAAACGCGACGCGATGCCGTCGATCACCTCTGCGGATTCGACCTCGTCGGAGATGTCGCGCGTTACGACGACGTGGGTGTCCACGCTGCCGAGCTGGCGCGCGACCCGCGCGCCGAGGCCCCTCGAGCCTCCGGTGACCAGGACGATTCGTTCGGGTTGGTGATCCATGTCGGGCTCCTTCCGTCGCTGCGCGCCCGCGTGGCCCCAACCGTACACCTATTTCTAAGAAAAATAAGGTCTATCTAAGGTCACAATAAGGTCGCCGTCGGAGGGTTCATGATGGTGGCGTGGAGTCGACCCGCATAGACAGGTGGTTGTGGTCGGTCCGGTTGGCCAAGACCAGGCCCGATGCCGCCGAGGCATGCCGGGGCGGGCACGTTCGGGTCAACGGGCGGCCCGCCAAGCCGGCTACCCCGGTATCTCCCGGCGACGAGGTGCGGGCCCGCATCGGGCAGACCACTCGGGTCGTCGAGGTGCTGCGGGTGATCCAGAAGCGGGTCGGCGCGGCCGACGCGTCGACGTGTTATCTCGACCGGACACTCAAGCCTGCGGTCACCGAAACGGTGCAGTTCGCCGCCCGCGACCGCGGTGCGGGCAGACCGACCAAGCGGGACCGCCGGATGCTGGACAGGCTGCGTGCGGGCCGGCTGTGACTTCAGGCGGTCGGCGCTGCCAGTTCGAAGTCGGCAAAGTCGAATCCCGGCACCACCACACAGCTGACCAGGCTCGGCTCGTCGTCGCGAGGTCGGGCGCGCTGCCAGTGGCCCGGCGGCACGACGAACTGGGGCTGCTCGCCTGCGAGAATGTCGACACCCAGAAGATGCGTTGTGGCACTGCTTTGTTCGGGCCCGGCCTCGAGCAGTAGCGGGCTGCCCGCGTGGAACAGCCACAGCTCGGCACTGCGCACGGTGTGCCAGGCCGACTGCTGACCGGGCATCAGCAGGAAGAGGATCGCCGTACCCGCGCTGCGCGGGCCGGTGTAGTCGGGCGGCAGCGCGGACTGCGGCACGGTCAGGTCGCTGCGCCACGTCTCCCTGTACCAGCCGCCCTCCGGATGCGGGGACAGGTCGAGGCGCTGGGCCCATTCCGGAAGATCGGTCATTCCAGTACCTGCCTTTTCGGTGTCGGACACTCCAGACTAGAGACCGGTGCCCTGCGATCCAGCCGATAGGCTCGTGTCATGTCGCGAGTGCGCCCCGGATGGCTGGTCGCCTTGTGCGGGGCGATCGTCTCGGTGAGCGCCTGGCTGCCGTGGCTGACCGCCAACGGCGGCCGGGTCAGCGCGATCGGCGGCATCTTCGGCGACCTGCCCGCGCCGAAGCCCGGATTCGGGGTGGGCCAGTTGATCGTGCTGCTGGCGTCGTTGCTGATCGTCGCCGGTGCGATGTCGGCCAGGGGGTTCTCGGCTCGCATCGCATCGACTGCGGCGTTGGCGATTTCGGTGCTTCTGGTGGTCCTGTCCCTCTGGTACTACCGGCTATACGTGTACTCACCGGTGTCTGCCGGCTACGGGCTCTACCTCGGCGCCGGCATCGCCGTGGTCGCGGTGGTCTTGTCGGTGTGGGCGATGGCGGCCTCGTGGGCAACGGTCTCGTAGGCGGCGCGCCCGGGTTCGTCGAACCTGTTGTTCTGACCGGGGACCGATGGGTGACGTTGGAACCGCTGCGCCGTGAACACATTTCGGAGATCGTGGCCGTCGCGTCCGACGGTGAGCTCGGGCGGCTGTGGTTCACCGCGGCGCCCGCACCCGACGCCGTCGAGCGGTGGGTGGACGCCAGGCTGGCGGTGCAGGCGCCCGAGAGCGGGTTGACCTTCGTGGTGCGCCGCCACGACGGAACACTGGTCGGGTCGTCGAGCTACATGAATGTCGACGGCGTCAACCGGCGACTCGAGATCGGCAACACCTGGTACGTGGCGGCCGCACGGCGCAGCGGCGTCAACTCCGAGACCAAGCTGTTGATGCTCGGCCACGCGTTCGACGAGTTGGGTTGCGTCGCAGTCGAGTTCCGCACACACTTCTTCAACGCGGCCAGCCGAGAAGCGATCGAGCGTCTCGGCGCCAAGCTGGACGGGATCCTGCGCAGCCACCAGGTGCTGCCCGACGGGTCACGCCGCGACACCGTGGTCTATTCGATCCTCGACATCGAATGGCCCGCCGTGCGCAACAACCTGCGGTACCGGTTGAGCCGTCACGCGTGACGTGCGGCTTCTTGAATGAGCTGAATCCGCGAGGTGAATCCGAGTTTGGCGTAGACGTGGGTCAGGTGCGTCTGCACCGTGCGCGGCGAGATGAACATGCGCTCGGCGATGTCCTTGTTGCCCAAGCCTTCGACGGCGTGGCGGACGACATCCCGCTCGGTGGGCGTGAGCGACTCCCAGCCGCTGGCGGGCCGCTTCCGTTCCCCACGTCCGCGCTGGGCGTAAGCGATGGCTTCCTCGGTCGACATGGCCGAACCCTCCGTCCAGGCGGCGTTGAAGTCATCTTCCCCCATGGCTTCTCGGCACTGTGCGACCGCATCGTCGTATCCGATCGCGTATACCGGCCATCGAGCTAAGCCCATCACGATCCGGGCGGCCGCGGCTGCACCGAAGAGCCGGGCCGCGCGCCGATAATTGCCAAAGTCAGCCGCACAACGTCCGAGAGCTTCGAACGCCTCCGGAACATGCAATAACGCTCTGGTCGCCAGTGCGAGCACCAGGGCGTCGTGGGCGTCCCGCTCGGCTTGGTCGCGTTCGCCCTGGGCAAGCGCTACGTGAGCTCGCGCGACGAGCGCGTTCAGTTGGTAATTGCCGGCCGTGAGCGCGACGGTTTCGTCGACCCACCGGCGTGCGGCGGCGAGTTCACCGCACGCGAGCAGCGCAAGGGTCATCGGAGTGAGGGCTCGTATATAGGGCATCTGCTCGGGAACGGTTTGCCCTATCGCCGACTCACTCTCGGCCTTTGCTTCCGCGCCCTGTCCGGCAGCCAGGGCTGCAAGCGCCGCGGTGATGTGAATCTTGTCCTCGTGGAAACCGCCCATCGCGATCGAGACGGCGCGTGCTTCTTCGGATTTCGTCCGAGCCGCCGACGCCCTCCCCTCGAATGCGAACCAGCTGCTCTCGGCCGTCAAGGCGAACAACTCGAGCATCGGTTCGCCGGCAGCGTGTGCCGCTTCGCCGACCCCCCGGAGCACGTCGTCGGCTCCCCGCACACCGCCTCGCCAGCCCATCGCGGTGGCGAGCCAGATCCGGCAGTGCCGCGACACAAACCCGTCGCCGATCGCCTCGGCGACGCCACGCCCCTCGTCTGCCGCCAATTGCGAGGCGATGGGCTGGCCGGCCACATTCGTCGCGACGGCCAAACAGCTGAGGAAGTAGCAGAGTCGTGACCGATCCCCGGTCTTCCGCGCGAGATCGATCGCTTCGGCCCAATATGCCTGTGACACCTCGGGGTTGTAGTAAGCCAGCGCACCGCAGGCCGCTAGGCATGACGCAATGAGTCCTTGGTCGTCCTGGCCCTGGGCAGCCGCCAACGCCTCCTCGCCGCGCTCCAAGCTCGCTGCTTCAGCGGTCCAGGCCGTCAGGATGCTTCTGTCGGCGACGGCGCGGATCCAGACTTGGGCAGCGACGTCGTCGTCCTGATAACGCCTGTCATTGAACGCGAGATCGAATGCGGCGATGCCCTCTCGCATCCTGCCGCGTGTTTCCCAGAGCCTTTGCAGGGCCGAGATCTGCCGAAGCGCTGGCTCGAACTCCCCGCAGTCGATGCTCCAGGCGTGGGCAGCGCGCAGGTTCCCGGTCTCCTGTTCGGCCCAGCCGATGAGCCGCTCGTCACCCTCGAGGCGGGCCGTTGTCGCGACGTAATGGTCACGATGGCGCCCGCGCATCAGGGTGGCTTCGCCAGATTCGGTCAGCTTCTCGAGTGCGTACTGACGGACCGTCTCGAGTAGGCGATACCGCATAGCGCCTGATTCCTCGTCAGCGGTCACAAGTGACTTGTCGACCAGCAGGGCGAGCTGATCGAGAATCTGGAACTGCTCGGCTTCGTTGGTGGCGGCGACAGCTTGGGCGGCTTCGAAGTCGAACCCGTCCATGAATACGCCCAGTCGGCGGAACAGGATCTGCTCGGCGTCGGTCAACAACGCGTGAGACCAGTCCACGGAGGCCCGCAGGGTTTGCTGGCGGCGCATGGTGTTTCGGGCGCCGCCGGTGAGGAGCCGGAACCTGTCGTTGAGGCTGTCGGCGATCTGGCGCAGCGACAGAGCGCGGACCCGCGCCGCCGCCAACTCGATCGCGAGCGGCATTCCGTCGAGTCGCCGACAGATGTCCACCACGAGCGCTAGGTCGTCGGCTGCCGCGTGGAAGGTGGGCCGCGCTCGTTGAGCACGTTCGGTGAACAGCGCTACGGCCTCGTCCTCCAACGTCAGCGAGGGCACCCGCCAGGTGACCTCACCCGACACGGCGATCGTTTCACGGCTGGTGGTGAGAATCGTCAAGCGCAAGCAGCTGTTCAGCAATCGTGTGATCACGTCGCCGCAGGCGTCCAAGAGATGTTCGCAGTTGTCCAGTAGGAGAAGGATTTCCCGATTGCCGATGAACCGCTGCACCGTGTCCAGGGGGGACCGTCCGGGTTGGTCGGGCAGGCCGAGTGTGCGGGCGACTGTGATCGAGACGACGGTTGGATCAGCGATGGCCGCCAAGTCGACCCACCACAGGCCATCATCGAATTCCTCGGACAATGCATTCGCGGTCTCTATCGCGAGGCGGGTCTTGCCGGCGCCGCCCGCTCCCGTCAGGGTGACTAGGCGATTGTCGGCAAGTAGCTGGCATACCTCCTCAAGCTGTTGAGTTCGCCCGACGAAACTGGTCAGTTGCGCCGGAAGATTATGCGAGCGTGAGCGTTTGGCGGTACGCAGCGGTGGAAACTCATTCCGGATATCGGGATGACAGAGCTGTACCACGCGTTCGGGCCGAGGTAGATCGCGGACAGTATGCGTGCCGAGATCTGCCAGCCATGCATCGACCGGCAATCGGTCAGATACCAAATCGGTTGTCGTACCCGATAAGACGGTCTGCCCGCCGTGGGCAAGATCGCGTATGCGCGCAGTGCGGTTGATGGTGGGACCGATGTAGTTGGCCTCGTCGCGCAGCTGCACCTCGCCGGTGTGCAGGCCGATCCGCAGCCGGATCGGCGCCAGTGCGGCCCGCTGCAGGTCAAGGGCGCATGCCACCGCGTCGCTCGCACGACCGAACGCGATGACGAAGCTGTCACCTTCGCCTTGTTCGATGGGCCGGACGCCGCTGTGTGCGCCGATGACCTCGGTGAGGGTTCGATCGAGGGTCGCGAAGGCCGCCGTCATGTCATCGGCCTGGGTCTCCCAGAGCCGGGTCGACCCCTCGACGTCCGCCAGCAGCAGCGTCACCGTCCCGGTCGGTACCAGCTCGCTCACGCCCAAGTCGCTCCAGTTCAACGGCGCCGCGTCGATTCCAGCCATGCTAGCCAGCCTGTGGCCGTGAGCATGGGAAAACATCGGCGTGGATGCGTAAATCTGCCGTAGGGGGGCGCGTAGGCACGCCGAACTGCGGCCAGATCGCAGTCGATCTGACCGCAGTTGCGGCTAGGCGCGGTTACCCGGCCTCGACGGTCGTGGTTTCGATCGACTTCTGACCGCCGCCGTGGGCGACGTCGATCTTGCGCGGCTTGGCGCGTTCGGCCATCGGGATGGTCACGGACAGCACGCCGTTCTCGTATGTTGCCGAAATCTTCGACGCGTCAACACCTTCGCCGAGGGACAGCTGCCTGCGGTAAGTGCCGAAGAACCGCTCGTTGGCCAGCCACTGCACACCGTCGTCCGACCGTGCGGTGCGGTGTGCCGAGATCGTCAGCGTGCCGTTGTCGACGTTGACATCCACTGAGCCGGGATCAACGCCGGGCAGATCGGCGGTCAGCAGATAGTGGTCGTCGACCTTGCACAGGTCCATCGGCATGAACCGGGGGGAACGATTTGATCCGGTCTGGTTCGTCAGAAGACCCCGGGTCAGAGCATCAAGTTCGGTGAACGGATCAAAGCGAAGCACAGCAATTCACCTCCTATGTCACTCAGAGCCCGCCACCCTGGCGGGCAGCCAAATCACTGTGCGCACCTGCGATGTTAGCACTCGCCACCAGGGAGTGCTAGAAGTTTTTTTACGAGATTTCGACGGCTGATACCTGCGCGCCGGCGAGCGGTCGACGGCATCGGTCGCATGCGAAGACGGCGGTGAATCGCTGCCCGCAGGCGGTGTGCGTCAGCAGGACCGCGGTGCCGTCGGGGTCGGTGAACCAGCGCTGGGCCCACTGCAGAGCGGAGATCAGGATCGGGAATAGGGCGCGGCCCTTGTCGGTCAGTTCGTACCGGTCGCCGACGTCGGCGAGCACCCCGTTGGCGGTGAACGTGGTCAGCCGGTCGGCAATCGATCCGGGGGGCGCTCCGAGTTGAGCCTGAAAGTCGGTGAACCGCCGGACGCCGACGAATGCCGCCACCAGCAGCGCGAAGCCCCAGCGGTTTCCCATGATGCTCATTGTCTGCGGGAACAGACCCGCGGCCGTGTGCTGATCGGCCTCCGAGCGCCTGCGTGTCGCGGTGGCCGAGGGCACCGACCGCTCCCACGACCCACTCGGACCCCATTGGGGGACAACGTCTTTGTCGCCGGCACTCTCGCCGCACGAACGGCACGTCACCATCGGTGTGAAATCGGCGCCGCATGCGGCATGGCGCATGGCGGGCAGCGGCTCGGCGTGATCGGGGACCCAGTGGCGCTCCCACTCCCAAATCGACAGCAGCACCGGCCACAGCGACCGGCCGCGCGGCGTGCCGATGTACTGGAAACGCTGTGGCCCTTCCTGGTATTGGCGACGCTCGAGCAGTCCCGCGGCGGTCAGCGTTCGGAGTCGGGTTGTCAGCACATTGTTGGAGATCGGCAGGCGAGACTTGAAGTCACCGAAACGGGTCGCACCCAGCAGCGACTGCTGCATGACGAGCAGAGTCCACTCGTCGCCGAGCAAGCCGAGCATGCGGGCGACGGCGTTCGGCTCGGGCACGGACTCGGGCGGGGCCACCTACAGGCCGACGGCCTCGGCCGCCGAATCGGTTTCCCGCCACCTCCGCAGTTCCGATCCCGGAGCCCACGTCGAGTGTGTCCCGCTGGAGATGCGTTCCGGTAGAGCCAGTTTGCACACCGGGCCGTCGTCGACCCGGGCCGCGTCGAACACCAGGCAGTAGGAGGCGTCGGCGTTCATGTCGGTGGTGAGCGTGACGAGGTACCCGTCGTCTTCGGCGGTGCCGTCGATTCCCGGAGCCGGGACGGCGACGTTCGACCTGGGTGCCATCGCGGTCTCGCTGCCGTACACACCGTCGGGGAGGCGGAACCGCTGTTCGGCGCCGGTGCGCAGATCGTGTTTGACCAACCCGTCGAACAGGAACCAGCCCGGCTTACCGGTGGCGGCGTACGTGTAGCGGTAGGGGAGCCCTGCGTAACCGCCGTTGATCGTGCCGAATTCGGTGATGGAGTCGGTCAGCTGCTCCTCGGTGGTCTGCCCGGTGACGAGGTTGAACCGCCAGCGGTGCAGCCGGGTCTGCAACCGGTCCAACGCCAGGAACCGAAATGCCCGCTGCCACCGGTCGCCTCCCCTCGTGTCGCCCGGGGACGGGTCGCCTTCGAAGAAGCCGTCGAGGACGATCTCATCACCGTCCTCGTAGGCGTTGGTGAAGTGCAGCACGAACGTCGGGTCGGCCTCGAACCACCGGATGTCGGAAGGCCCACCGCGGCGGGGGATCACGGCGAACCGCGACGGCATGTCGGGGTGAAAGCCCGGCAAGTGGATCCCGGCTTCGAGCAGCGTGGGATCCCAGAACATCGGAAAGTCGTTGAGGATCGCGTAGTTCTCGGTGAACGCCATGTCGTGCGGCAGGCGCGGGCCGGGAAGCGGGACATCGGTGAGGTGGACGAGGTTGCCTCCGTCGTCGACGACGCCGTAGCGCAGGTACGGGTCCTGCTTGCTGTAGGAGAAGAACAGCAGCTCGCCGGTGCGGTCGTCGACCTTCGGGTGTGCCGAAACGCCCCAGTCCGCGGGGAACCTCCCGTGCCAGTCCTCCTTGCCGAGGGTGTCGCCGGAGAACGGGTCGACGCGGTACAGGTCGCCGCACTGATAGTGGCTGGTGAGCGCGACACCGCGATGGACGATGACGTCGGTGCTCGACGCGTCCTTCATCAAAGTCCGTGCACCCCAGCCGTGATCACGCTTAGCCAGTTCGATCGGCTCGGCCAGCCCAGGCCACAGCGGACCGCCGGCATCGTATTCGGCGAGCAGGCCGTCGGTGCGGACAAAGCGGTTGCGGTAGAACGCCTTTCCGTCGCGGAACCCGACGACGTGCACCATTCCGTCACCGTCGAAGGGGTGGTAGAAGTTCAGCGCCGGGTGCAGCGGATTCTCGGTGTTGCGCAGGTAGACACCGTCCAGGTCGGACGGAATCTCGCCCTCGACCACCGCGAGATCGTCGGCGTCCCATTCGGTGTTCTGGGGACGCCACGGTCCGGTGCGGTACGGGTGGTCGTCGTCGTCCGGAAGCGTCGACAGGTACTTGCCGACGATCTCCACGTTCGCGCTTCCCATGTCATGCCCTCCCGACGATGAAGCTGACGGTGGTGGCGGTGCTACCGCCGAAGTTCAAGGTGCCGAACGTCGTTGCACCCTCGACCTGGTAGTCGCCGGCGCCGCCGCTGACCTGCTTGGCCGCATCGAGCAGCATCCGCACCCCGGAGGCGCCGACCGGATGGCCGCCACCGATCAGGCCGCCGCTGGGGTTGATCGGCAGCCGTCCGCCGATCTCGATCTCGCCGTTCTCGATGGCCTTCCACGATTCGCCAGGCCCGGTGATACCGAGGTGATCGATCGCGAGGTACTCGCTGGGGGTGAAACAGTCGTGGACCTCGAACCCGTCGACATCGTCGAGCGTGACGCCTGCGCGATCGAAGGCGTCGAGCACCACAGCTCGGACATGCGGCAGCACGTACGGATCGTCGGCGGCACGGTCGAGTTTCTGCTGCAGGCCCAACCCCACCGTCCGGTGGCCCCAGCCGGCGATGCGGCCGAGCGGACGCAAGCCCGGATGGTCGCGAAGGAACTCGTCGGTGGCCAGGACGACGCCGGCGCCGCCGTCGGTCATCTGGCTGCAATCGAATCGGCGCAACCGTCCCTCCACGACGGGGTTGGTGGCGTCGTCGTCGGTCAGCGGATCCGGCACGTTCCATCCGCGAGTCTGCGCGTTCGGGTTCGCGCGCGCGTTGGTGAAGTTCAGTGCCGCGATGGCCCGCAGGTGCGATTCGTCGATGCCGTAGCGCCGGTCGTACTCGGCGGCCACCCGGTCGAACATGTGAGGCCACATGAACGTCGCATCAGCGCCCTCGTGACCGGTCCACGCGGCGGCGCCGAGGTGCCGGGCGCCGGTATCCCCTGCGACGGTCTTCTCCAGCTCGACACCGAGCACCAGTGCCGCCCGGTAGGCCCCCGACCGCAGATCCGCGATGGCAGACAGCGCTGCGACGCTGCCCGACGCACAGGCGGCTTCGTGCCGTGTCGCCGGTTTGCCCCACAACCCGTCGTGCACCGATGCGGGCATCGCCCCCAGGTGCCCCTGGAACGCGAAGAGCTCGCCGAACGCGTTGCCGACGTGCACCACCTCGACATCGCGGGCGTCGACCTTGGCCGCCGCCAGCGTCGACTCGACAACTTCGCTGCTCAAGTCCGCGAAATCTCTGCCTTCGCGGGTGAGATTCCTGGCGAAGTCGCTCTGATAGCCGCCGAGGATCCAGACATCGGGTGCGCGCACAACCGCAACGCTACTACAGCTAAGAGAGTGACTCTGCGCAAACAACCATAGGGGTCGGTCCCGTCGGCTCTGTCTTAACCGACGAGACCTCAGCGCGAGAAACGGTCGACCGTCACCCGAGCCTGCCCAGGACATGCCCACTGACCCGAGAAGCAAACAATCGTGTAGTCAGGCGACCGATAGGGAAGACTTCTCAGCATGACCCCGTCCTCCCGCACCCAGGACCTGGCCGAACGAATGGCCGAGTTGGCGCGGGCTTCCGCCCCGCCGAGCACGGTCGACGACGTGCTGAAAGACGTCACCGAGACCGCGCGTGAGCTGATTACGGGCGCGGACACCGTAGGTGTGCTCTTGATCGGCAGGGCAGGAAAGTTCGAATCGCTCGCGGGGACGTCGGAGCTGCCGCACACGCTGGACGAAATCCAGATGCAATTCAGCGAGGGTCCCTGCGTGGAGGCCGCGCTGGACGAGTCGATTCTTCGGACCGATGACTTCCGCGTAGAGGACCGCTGGCCGCTGTATTCGGCCGCCGCGGTAGAGCACGGTGTGCTCAGCGGACTGTCGATCAAGCTGTACACGGCCGATCGCACCGCCGGAGCGCTGAACATGTTCAGCTTCAAAGCGCGCGCTTTCGACGCTGACGACGAGATGATCGGCACAGTTCTGGCCGCGCACGCCGCCGCAGCGCTCCTCGCCAGTCGGGAAGGCGAACAGCTGAAGTCGGCGATGGCCACCAGGGATCGCATCGGCCAGGCCAAGGGCATCATCATGGAGCGATACGGCGTGGACGAGGTGCGTGCGTTCGAGATGCTCAAACAGCTCTCCCAGGACAGCAACGTCAAACTCGCGGAGGTCGCGCAGCGCGTCATCGAAACGCGCAGCGGTATCTGAGCGGCGACTTCAGCCGGTTGCGTAGTTCGGAACCTGCCATGCGGCGTGCGCTGTCGCCGGTCCAGCTGCACCCGTCGACCTCGCGCAGCGGCATGTCGGGAGCGCGTAGCATCGGCCACGACGACGTCGGTCGTCGATAAGAGGAGCGGAACGGCAGGGCAGTGACCGACAAGGCTCAGTCTGGCGCCGACGCGAGTATGCGATCGCTTCGGGACACGTTGTCGCAGTTGCGGCTTCGTGAGCTGCTGTCCGAGGTCCAGGATCGCATCGAAGAGATCGTCGAGGGCCGGGACCGGTTCGACGGACTGCTCGAGGCGATGCTCGTCGTCACGTCCGGCCTCGAACTCGACGAAACCCTTCGCACCATCGTGCGAACGGCCATCGATCTGGTCGATGCGCAGTACGGGGCGTTGGGCGTTCGCGGTCGAGGCCACGAACTCGTCGAGTTCGTCTACGACGGAATCGACGACGCGGCGGCCCGAGCGATCGGCCACCTGCCGGAGGGCAGGGGCGTCCTCGGCCTGCTCCTCGACGACCCGAAGCCGATCAGGGTCGACAACATCGCGTATCACGCTGCGTCCGTTGGGTTTCCACCGAACCATCCGCCGATGGTCACCTTCCTCGGCGTACCGGTCCGAATCCGCGACGAGGTGTTCGGCAACCTCTATCTGACCGAGAAGGCCGGTGGTCAGCCGTTCAGCGAGGACGACGAGGTTCTCGTCCAGGCGCTCGCGGCGGCCGCGGGCATCGCGATCGATAACGCGCGGCTCTACCAACAAGCCAAGCACCGGCAGTCGTGGATCGAGGCCACCCGCGACATCGGCACCGAGCTCCTGTCGGGAACCGAACCGGTGAAGGTGTTCCGGCAGGTCGCCGACAAGTCACGTCAGCTCAGCGGGGCCGGCCTGACCGCCGTGTTCGTTCCGACCGACCGCGACGTGCTGCCCTCGGAGGCGACCGAACTCGTCGTCGCCGCCACCGCGGGCGACGTTCCCGCATTGGGTGTGGACGCGGTTCCCGTCGCCGACAGCCCGATCGGCCAGGCGTTCACGCAACGTACGCCGATGCGGTTCGACGGACTCGGGCTCGGCGTGGATGGGGGCCAGACGGGTCCCGCACTGTTGCTACCGCTACGCGCGGGCGACGCCGTCGCCGGTGTGCTGGTTGCGCTTCGACCGGTCGGCGCGTCGCCGTTCACCGACGAGAACATGGACATGATGGCGGCTTTCGCCGACCAGGCGGCGCTGGCGTGGCAGTTGGCCAGCACCCAGCGCCGGATGCGAGAGCTCGATGTCCTGACCGATCGCGATCGCATCGCCCGCGACCTGCACGATCACGTCATCCAGCGCCTGTTCGCTGTCGGCCTGGCATTGCAGGGGACGATCCCACGGGCGCGCACGCCGGAGGTGCAGGAGCGGCTCATCGGATGCGTCGACGACCTTCAAGAGGTCATCCAGGAGATCCGCACCGCGATCTTCGACCTGCACCATGCGCAGCCGGGCGTCACGCTGAGGCAGCGGCTCGACGAGGCGATCGATCAGTTCGCCGATCCGGATATGCGCACCACAACGAGATTCTCGGGTCCGCTGTCGGTCGTCAGCGACAAACTGGCCGAGCACGCGGAAGCGGTGGTGCGCGAGGCGGTCAGCAACGCCGTGCGGCACGCGAACGCCAGTACGTTGCAGATCGGCGTGACCGTCGGGGACGACCTGTGTATCGAGGTCGTCGACAACGGGTGTGGCATCGCCGCCGACGTGACACCGAGCGGGTTGGCCAACCTCCGCGCCCGCGCCGAGGAGGTCGGAGGCCAGTTCTCCGTCGAGGGTGCCCCGCACGGCGGAACCAGTCTGACGTGGTGCGCCCCGCTGACCTGAGGTCTAAAACGCCGTCTGAGCTGCGAAAACACGTGGTGCCCCCGGCAGGATTCGAACCTGCGACACCGGCTTTAGGAGAGCCGTGCTCTATCCCCTGAGCTACGAGGGCGGACCGCTGGGAGCTTACCGGCTGGCCGGCCGCTGCGAATCAAACGTCACTGCCGGAGGCCCCCGTCGATTACGCTACTTTAAGTTCCGTAATTGGATGCGGCCGTCGCGGTCAGGAGGAGATGTCGTGCGCAGTCGCTACGCCGGCACGCCGTTCACAACGCCCACCGACGAAATCCAGCGGGCGCTCGAGGACGTCAGCGTCCCGACGCTGTTACTCAGCCTCGTGCACATCACTGGCGACACCCGCTTCATCCGCGACTACGCCCAGGCCGGGTTGTTCCTCAACGAGGTGCAGGGCTTCATGTCCGAAGAGGACAAGGCTCGGGCCAGGGCCGAGGCGCTGGAGGTGATCACGGCCTACCGTGACCGCGGCTGCCCCGAACCCGCACCGCTGGACGCGTCCGTCGTCAAGCAGATGATGGATTGGGCCGCATGCGAACCCGTCGGCGAGGAGTATTTGCCGCTGCTGACCGAGGAACTCGACCTCGACGGCGTCGACCCCCGCAAGCCCGAGCCCATCGATCCAGACGCGGCGGCAACGCTTCCCGTGCTCGTCATCGGCTGCGGCGAGTCCGGGCTGCTCGCCGCCATCCGGCTCAAGCAGGCCGGTCTGCCGTTCACGGTGGTGGAGAAGAACGCAGGCCCCGGCGGAACCTGGTGGGAGAACAGCTATCCGGGCGCCCGCGTCGACGTGGCCAACCACTTCTACTGCTACAGCTTCGAACCCAGCAACAAGTGGAGCCACTATTTCGCCGAGCAGCCCGAGCTGCGTCAGTACTTCGTCGACGTGATGGACAAACACGGCATCGGCGAGCACGTGCGGTGGGAGACCGAGATGGTTTCGGCCGAATGGGATGACGACTCGGGGACCTGGTCGGTCGCCGTGCGCGCGAAGAACGGCCGGGTTTCCAGAATCTCCGTGCGTGCGATCATCAGCGCGGTCGGCCAACTCAACCGGCCTCAGATCCCCGATATCGAAGGGGCTGACACGTTCGCCGGACCGGCCTTTCACTCCGCCGCGTGGAACCACGGCGTCGATGTCACCGGCCGCCGTGTCGCGCTGATCGGCGCGGGCGCGAGCGGTTTCCAGATCGCGCCCGCGATCGCCGACCGGGTCGAGCATCTCGCCGTCTACCAGCGCACCGCCCAGTGGATGTTCCCGAACCCGATGTACCACAACGAAGTTGGCGACGGCACCCGCTGGGCGATGGAACACCTGCCGTTCTACAGCCGCTGGTACCGGTTCCTGCTGCTGTGGCCGGGCGCCGACAAGGGCTTGGACGCCGCACGTGTGGATCCCGCCTACGAGCAAGGCGATTACGCGGTCAGCGACATGAACGCCGCCGCGCGGATGATGTTCACCGACTGGATCACCACCCAGGTCGAGGGGGACGAAGAGCTGCTCGCCAAGGTTCTGCCCGACTACCCGGCGACGGGTAAGCGCACGCTGCAGGATGACGGCACCTGGTTGCGAACCCTTCGCCGGCACAACGTCGACTTGATCCGCACGCCGATCGAGCGGATCACGCCGACGGGTGTGGTGACCGCCGACGGCCAGGAACGGCACGCCGATATCATCGTGTACGCCACCGGTTTTCGCGCGACCGAGGTGCTGTGGCCGCTGCGGATCACCGGCCGCGACGGCGACGGCAATCCGATCGACCTGCGCGACGTCTGGGGCGACCGGCCGTACGCGTACCGAGGGATCATGGTTCCGGGCTTCCCGAACTTCTTCCTCACCTACGGCCCCGGCACGCATCTGGCACACGGCGGCAGCCTCATCTTCAACTCCGAATTGCAGATGCGCTACATCGGCCAGTGTCTGCGCGCCCTGGCCGACGGGCTGCACTCGATCGAGCCGAAGGCCGACGCCACCGACGACTGGCGTCGCCGGTCGCAGGAGGCGATCAAGATGACGGTCTGGTCGCACCCGTCGATCGAGCATTCCTACTTCAAGAACGCCCGCGGTGAGATCCACACCGTCAGCCCGTGGAAGCTCTACGAATACCACGACGCGGTGCGCGAACCGGAATGGTCGGATCTCGTGGTGCGGTCGGTTGAATCCGTTGTCGCACAAGCGCGAAACTCTTAAAGCTCGGCGATCACCTTCGCGAACGGCTCGGCGTGCAGCTGCTGGACGGTGATGTAGCTGATGCCGTACGTCTCGCGGTAGCCGCGCAGCGTGTCGGCGATCTCGCTCGTCGACCCCGACAACACCGCGGGGGTAGCCAGCAGTTCCTCTTCTGACAAGTGGGGGAGGAACCGGCTCGTGATCGACAGGTCGGGCCTGCCGGAATCGTCGGTCGGCATGGCGGTGACGGCGATGTTGAGCTCGAGGTCGTCGAACCGGTCACCGGCCGCTTGGCGCAGGAACGCGATGCGGTCGGCGAGCGGATCGGACGTCGCGGTGATCGGGGCGCCGCCGGTCAGCCCGATGATGTCGGCGCGCTGAGCGGCCAGCGTCAGCAGCTTGTCGCCGTTGCCCGCGATGAGGATCGGCACATCGGGCGCGTGCTCGTTCATGTGCTCGGTGACGTGGCGCAGCCAGTCCACTCTCTGACCGGCTGTGGGATAAGGCAGCTCGGCCTGTTCGAACTCCTCCTTGACATAGCCGGCGCCGAGCCCGAGGTCGAACCGCCCGCCGCTGAGGTCCCGCAGCGTGGTCACCTCCCGCGCGAGCAGCGCGGGCCGGTAGAAGCCGGCATTGAGCACGAACGTGCCCACGCGGAGCCGTTCGGTCGCCATCGCCATCGCCGTCATCATCGGGAACGGCGCGGTCGTGTAGAGGTGGTCGGCGACGTGGACGATGTCGTAGCCCATGTCCTCGGCGCGGCGCGCCCAGTCCTGCACCGACTTCTGACGGCGCGCGGCCTGCAGACCGACGCCGAACCGGAAGGGTTTCATCACGGATCGATCGTAGGAGGGTCGCAGGTCGACAAAGGATGTTTGGCGCGCAGAAGCTTCGGGCAATACATCTGCCGCCGACTTCGAATCATCGGAGTCCCCGGACCTGAAGGATTTATTGCCCCGATCCGGCCCGTCGTGAATCATCCGACGGGCCGGATCAATATTTCGGCAACGAGTTGACCCATGGCCACGCATCCCACGATCGGCGTCGAAGAAGAGTTCCTGCTCGTTGACCCCGCGAGCGGGGAACCTGTCGCGCTCAACGAGGTCGTCGCCCGCGAGGCGTTAAAGCGCGGTGTGAAGCTGCAACTCGAACTGACCACCTGCCAGGTCGAAACCACCAGCGAGGTGGTCGCCTCTTCCCGCGAACTACGCGACCAGCTGCTGCGGCTGCGCCGACTCTCCGCCGAGGCCGCGGACGCGGCCGGGGCGCAACTGCTGGCGGTCGGGCTGCCGCCCACACTTCCGCAGGAGTTCCCGATCACCGACACTCCGCGGTACCGGGAGATCGGCGAGAAGTTCGGGATGATCGCGCACGAGCAGGGCATCTGCGGCTGCCACGTGCACGTGGCGGTGCCCAGCCGCGAAGCCGCGATCCGGGTCAGCAACCGGCTGCGGCCCTGGTTGCCCAGCCTGCTGGCGCTGAGCGCGAACTCCGCGATCTACCGCAACTCCGACACCGGCTACGCCAGCTGGCGCAGTGTGCTGTGGGCGCGGTGGCCCAGCGCGGGCCCGCCGCCGCACTTCGACTCCGTCGACGAGTACGACGCCGTCGTGCAGATGATGCAACAGGCGGGCGCGATGCGCGACGACGGCATGGTCTATTGGGATGTGCGGCCGTCGAAGAACTTCCCGACGATCGAAGTGCGCGTCGCCGACGTGCCCGCGACGGCGGCCGAGACCGTCCTGCTGGCCGCGTTGACCCGGGCCGCGGTGATGACGGCGTTGGAGGACGAGCGGCGCGGCGAGCCGACACCGCCGCTCGCCGCGCATGCGCTCAAGGCCGCGTACTGGAAGTCCGCGCGCGACGGCCTCGACGGCGATGCGGTCGACCTGCTGGAAAGCCATCAGCGGGTGCCCGCACGAGAGCTGCTGGACCGGCTCGTCGAGCACGTACGGCCCGCGCTCGAAGCCGTGGGCGACTACGACCTGGTGTTCGACGAGTTGCGCCGCGTCACCGACCAGGGCAACGGCGCCATCCGGCAGCGGCGGGCGTGGCAGCGCCGCCGGGACGTGGGCGACGTCGTGGCCGAGGCGGCCGAGGCGACGCTGGCGGGAGCGTAGGCGGACCGGCCTGGGGTACGCCGAAATCTGCACCAGGGCTGTGCTTCCGCGGAAATCACGACCGTCTCGCAGAAATCGATGCAGATATCTAGGCCAGAGGTAGCTCGGCGAACGGCGCGCCGGTCGGCTCCGCCGAACCGCCGGGCGGTTCGATGGTGAAGGCCAGAGTGCTCGAGTCGCCGAGGTCGGGCAGCACGGCCGTCGTCGACGGCGCCACCGACTGCGGGTCCATGGTGCCCGCGGGATGCGGACCCTCCGCGTCGACCAGCCACATCTGGTAGACGGTGCCGGGTTGCGGCGGGGTGACGTTGTTCATCACCAGCACCCCGGCATCCTTCTCGCGCGAGAACACCACCGTCGCGGTGCCGCCGCCCGGAATCTCCCCCGAGACGGTGCGCACGTCGGGCGCGGCGAACACCTGCTCGGCGGTCGAGGGTTTGTCGGCCGGTCGCAGCGCCAAACCGATGCCCAGGGCGCCCGCGCCGACCACGACCACAGCGGCAGCGGCCAGCGCGGTCTTCTGCCAACGCGTCGGACGCGGCCGCAACTGGCGTACCGGTTCCGCTCGTCCGCCGCCGATCTCGGCCAGCAGGCGCTCGCGCAGATGCGAAGGCGGTTCGGCGGCGGTGGCGGCCGACACGACCGCCATGGCCTCTCGGACATTGCGCACTTCGTCGGCGAAGGCCTGCGCGACGGCGGGGGGCGCGGCCGCGACGCGGCGGTCGACTTCCTCGCGTTCGGAATCCGAGATCGCGTTCAGGGCGTAGGGCGCCGCGAGTGCGCCGAGGTCGCTATCCATGGGCTCGGTCATGCCATCCCCAAGCACTTGCGGAGACCGCGGAGGCCGTCGCGCATCCGCGATTTGATGGTGGCGAGGTTCGCCGACAACCGTTCGGAGACCTGGGCGTAGGTCAGCCCGTCGTAGTAGGCCAGCTGGATGCACTCCCGCTGTACATCCGTCAGCGATCCCAGGCAGTTGGCCACCTGGCGGCGCTCGTCGCGCATGATCACCGAGTCGGCGACGTGATCGGAGGGCAGTTCGACGGTGGCCGCGCCGTAGCGGTCCTCCCGCTGTGTCGCGGCCTGTTCGGACCGCACCCGGTCGACCGCGCGGCGGTGCGCGAGGGTCATCAGCCACGCGAGCGGGGAACCCGCCGAAGGGTCGTAGGTTCCCGCGGTGCGCCACACCTGCAGGTAGATGTCCTGCGTGGTCTCCTCGCTGTACCCCGGATCGCGCAGTACCCGGGTCACCAGGCCGAACACCCGCGCACGGGTGCGGTCGTAGAAGGTGGCGAAGGCCTCGACGTTCTCCTCGGCAACCTGGCGAAGCAGCTCGTCGAGGTCCGTGGTCACCAGCGGTAGCCTAGCCACCCGCGTGGGCACCGTCATGAATATCGCGATCTGGCCGTGTTGCCGACGAAAGCCGCTGTCGGAGCGACAGTTTCGCCGACCGCTTCGGCGCCGCGCACCAGTGGGACACGCCGCAGCCACAGCGTGAGGTGCTGGAGCCGGTACTCCAGCGCCGTCATCAACGGCGCCAGCGGGGCCTTCGCCTGCATCAGCAGCACCTCGGCGACACCCGCGCGCCTGCGTGCGCCACGCACCGTGGCGATGAACGCCGGGCCGTTGCCGCGGTGCAGCGATACGGTCACGTTCACCTCGTCGCCAGGGTGCGGCGCGCGCACCAGGTAGTGACCGTCGGTGCCGTTGAACGGCGACACCCGCAGCCTCTTCGGCGCCATCGACGTCCCGTCCGGGCTCGGCGGCAGCAGATACGCATGCCGTTCACCGCGGTGGTTGTGCATCTCCATGACGATGTGGCGCACGACGCCCGCCGTGTCATGGCACCAGTACAGCGTCACCGGGTTGAACGCGTAGCCGGCCACCCGCGCCTGCAGCAGCGCGGTGACCCGCCCGCCGCCCAGGTCGACACCGCGGTCCCACAGGAACGCGTCGATGCGCTGGCGCAGCGAGTCACCCGGGGCGCCGTGGAGGTGGTCGCGGGCGTCGAAGCGCGCGAAGGGCCGCAGCCACCATGGGACCCGCGGAAGCCGGTCGACGTCGACCAGCCAGCTGTAACCGTGATGCTCGAAATGGTGATACACCGGCGCACGACGCAGGTGCGCCGTCCGGGTGCGGTACAGGTAGGAACCATCCACATGGAGGTATTCGGAGCCGCACGCGCGACGGATGGGTGCTCAGGTCAGGCGGGACAATAGAGCGCCGTCAGGACATCTCCGCGCGGATCCTCGGCGGGCGCCGTCGACTCCGGCGACTGCGTCAGCGTCACCGAGATGGCAGGCCCGTCGAAGGTCTTGACCGCGAAACTGTGATACCCCGCGATGTCGCCGCCGTGGCCCCACGCGTTCACCCCGCACGGCAATGACACGCGCCCGAGGCCCAATCCGTACTCGAGAAGTCCCTCGGTATCCGGCATGGGAACGGTCCGCATCATCTCGTCGAGCTGAGGCCGCGGCACCACCCGCCCGTCGAGCAGCGCGGTGATGAACGCCGTCGTGTCCTCGTCGGTCGATACCAGGCCGCCCGCGGTCCACGCCGCGGAGGCGTTGAAGTCGGTGACGTCGGTGCGTCTGCCGTCGACCACTTCGTAGCCGTGGGCGAACGGCACCCGCAGCCCGTTCTCGCCCGGCGCGGGGGAGTACGTGTCGAACAGCCCCAGTGGCGCGATGATTCGCGCGGTGATCTCGTCGGCCGCCGGTCTCCCGGTCACCCTCTCGATCAGCAGGCCGGCGACGATGTAGTTGGTGTTGGTGTACTTCATCGTCGCGCCGGGGGCGAACTGCGCGGGCCGAGCCAGCGCCCTGTCGAGCAGTTGATCGCCGCTCACGGGCTCATCCGGGATCTCGGTCAGGTCGTCGAAGTATTCCGGCAGGCCGCTCTGGTGGCGCAACAGCTGGCGCACGGTGATCGCCGTGGCATCGATGTTCTCGCCCCGGATGCGGCCGGGCAGGTACGTCTCGATCGATGTGTCGAGCCCGACCCTGCCCTCGGCCACCAGCTGCAGAATCGTCGCGGCCACAAAGGTTTTCGTGATGCTACCGACACGCAACCGGGTGTTCGGTGCGAATCCGGCTTCGGTGTCGAGGTCGGAGTACCCGGCGGAGTACCGGGTGAGGTGTGGCCCATCGCGGATCACGACGATCCCGCCGGCGAGTCCTTCCTCCGCGACGGCACGCTCGAGGGTCGCGTCGACGGCGGCGGGCTGGGCATGAACCGGTGCGGCGGTCAGCACAAGGAGAAGCAGGGCCGCGATGGTCGCGATACGCACTAGGCCGAGCGTAGTTCCCAGGAATGCGCGGTGGCGACGAGCCCTTGGATCAACGCGGAGGTCGCCGGTGTGAGCCCGTCGTCGCCGGGTAGTTGGCTGCGCGGGCTGATGCCGCGCACCCGCGGTGTGAGCTCGAGTTGCGCGCCGCCTGCGCGGACGCGGTTGACGGGGTTGTCGTGGTGCAGCCCGCGCAGTTCGCGCGGGATCGCGTCGAGGTCGGTGATGACTTGGTAGCCAGGCACTTCGACGTGTTCGGCGAGGTGCTCGGCTAGTGCGCGGTTGCGCCCGCCCGCGAGCAACTGAGTGCTGCGACCGACGCGGCCGTACCCGTGCAGTGACACCGCGACCTCGACGTGCTCGAGGAACTCCGCGAGACGTTCGGACTCCTGCGCCCGGTACAGCGCCGAGGGCAGATGGTGCGGATAGTGGTCGGGGTGGCGCACCGTGTACAGCGAGGCGCCCGCGGCGTCGGCGGCGCGTTCGGCGATCACGTCGGTCATCTGTTCGAGGCCGCCGCCGTGGATGGCCAGAAAACCGAAGCGGGACCGCAAGATCCGCTCCTCGACGATGCCCGGCTGCGCCAGGAGTTCCGAAAGCGACTCTGGGGCAGGGATATCGGATCGGTCGGAGCGACCGGACCAATGCGCCGGATCCCACCGCTTGAGGAAGTCGACCCAGCGGGATGGCAGGCCGTGGTGCAGGGCGCCGTCGATGATGCGCTCGAGGTAGCCCGGTCGTGGCGGACCAGGTTCGACGCGGTGGTCGATGTACACCCACGCCTCGGCGGGCCCCTCGTTGGTGTGCACGGTGAGCCGGTCGCGGCGGTAACGCACCGGAACGCCTTCGGCGCTGTCGAGCACCGCCAGATCGCGGTCGTTGAGCTGCCACAGCACACCGTGCACTTCGGAGCCGTGGAACGGTTCGACCGTGGCGACGCCGCGCTCGTTGATCAGCCAGTCGTGGTCGGACAGCATCGCCGGCCGGGGGTGCGCCGCGTCGGGGCACCGCAACGCCATCTGGTGGACGTTGAGGTTCGAGCCGTAGGCGAAGTAGGTGTGCATCAACCCGTCAGCGTCAGATAGATCAACATCACGTTCAAAAGAGTAATCAGGCCCGCGATGACCCACCCGATAGCCGTCGTCACCCGATGGTTGACGTCGGCGCCCATCAGGGCGCGGTCGCTGGTCAGCCGCACGAGCGGAATCAGCGCAAACGGTATCCCGAAGGACAGCACCACCTGCGACAACACCAGCGCACGGCTGGGATCCAGGCCGATCGCCAACACCGCGAGTGCGGGCAGCAGCGTGATGAGGCGGCGCAGCACCAGCGGAATGGAGCGGTGCAGCAGGCCCTGCATGATCATCGCGCCGGCGTACGCGCCGACCGACGACGACGCCAACCCCGAGGCGAGCAGGCCGATCGCGAACAACAGCGCGATCGTCGGCCCCAGGGTCTCGCCGACCGCGGCGTGCGCACCCTCGATCGAGTCGGTGTTTTCCTGACCCCGCAGGTTCGTCGCGGCGACCAACACCATCGACAGGTTGACCGCGCCGGCGATCACCATCGCGATGCCGACGTCCCAGCGCGTGACCCGCAGCAGCATCCGCCGCATCGGCCCGGGGTCGGGATGGCCGTGGCGGTCCCGGGCCAGGCCCGAATGCAGGTACACCGCGTGCGGCATCACGGTCGCGCCCAGCATCGCCGCGGCGATCAGCACGCTCTCGGTGCCGGCGAACTTCGGCACCAACCCCGTCGCCGCCTCGTCGAGCGGTGGGGGAGCGACGAACAGGCTGGCAAGGAAGCCGACCGCGATGACGGCCAGCAGTCCGGTGATGACGCGTTCGAACGAGTTCTGGCCGTGGCGGTCCTTGACCATCAGTAACACCATCGAGACGACGCCGGTGATGATGCCGCCGGTCAGCAGCGGTAGGTCGAACAGCAGGTACAGCGCGATCGCGCCACCGACGACCTCGGCGAGATCGGTTGCCATCGCGACCAATTCGGCCTGCATCCAGTAGGTCAGCCGGGTGCGGCGGCGCATGCGGTTACCGACCGCCTCCGGCAGCGACATGCCGGTCACCAAGCCGAGCTTGGCCGAGAGGTACTGCACGATGCAGGCCATCGCGTTTGCCGCCACGATCACCCAGATCAGCAGGAAACCGAACTGGGCGCCGGCGCTGACGTTGGCGGCGACGTTGCCGGGGTCGACGTAGGCGATGGCCGCCACGAACGCCGGTCCGAGCAGCAGCCAGCTCGGGCGCGCCTTCACCTCGGTGCTGTGGGCCACCCCACCCTCTTTCTATCCGGGGTTGCGAATAGAAAAGTTAGGGTAGCCGAAACCACGGCCGTCGGTGGTGGGTGGGGTTATTTGTGCCCGCCGCCGAGCCCGATGATGAGGCCGCCGCCCCACGGCCAACCCCAATAGGGGCTGGTCTGCACCGACGGTGACGTGACGATCTGTGAACTTCCGTTGGTCTGGCACTGCGTGGTGTTGGGGGCGATGTTGGTGCACTGGGGCGCGGCGCCGGCGACGGGTGCTAACGCGCCGATGACGCCGACCGCGAGAGTCGCTGTGAGATAACGAAATCGGGACTTCATGGTTGGCCTCCTCGGCCAGGGGCACTTCTGGTCAGCGGCCGCACATACGGCGAGCGCTGCGAATAACGTTGAGCGTCAATCCCGAACGGTCACGGGAAGAAGAAGCCGTCGCCCTCCCACATGCTTCCCCATGGGCCGACGTACTCCTGCTGAGCGGGCGTGGCGTCGATCGAAACGTTGCCCGGCGACGCGCATTCGGTGGTGGACCCGCCGATGGCCTGGGCACCGCCGGTGTCGACGCACTGCGGCAGGGTGGGGTTTGGGGCCGGTTCGGCGGCGGCAGGCGAGGCCGCCGCGAGTGCCGCGGCGATGCCGCCGGCAGCGATCAGCGGTGCGAGATAACGAAGGGTGGTCCGCATAGGCACGTCCTCGATTCTGATCGACCCCCGGCTTCAACGCACAGCGTACAACCCTTTTCCGGTGATCAGCGGCAAGTCGAGTGTGGTGCGGATGCCCGGCGGCGCGGCCACGACCGCGGGGATCGCGTTGACGACCCGGGCGGCTGTCGCGACGAGTCCGGCGTGGTTGTGGTCACCGTTCGGGCTGCTCAGGCAGAGGTCGATGGTGTACGACGGTTCGCCGGTGATCTCGATGCGGTACGAGCCACCCTCCTGAGCGGGCTGCGGCCAGTCCGGGTGCAGGTCATCGCGCAACCGGGTGACGTGTTCGAGCACGACGGCGACCTTGCCGTCCTTGATGCCCTGGACCTCGAAGCGCAGCGCCGCCGCGGTGCCCTTGGTGATGTGGCCCGCTGCGATGTCGAAATCCTCGGGAGCCGGTTCGCGCACATAGGTTTCGGACACCTTGTCGAGTTCGATGCCGAGCCCCGCGGCCAGCTGTCTCACCACCGATCCCCAGGCCAAGCTCAGGACGCCGGGCTGCAACAGCATCGGGATCTCGTCGAGCGGCTTGCCGAATCCCATCACGTCGAACATCACCGTGGCGCTGTCGTAGGTGTCGTAGTTGATGATCTCCATGCACCGAATCTGCTCGATGCTCTGACAGGTTCCGGCGAGCGCGAGCGGTAGCAGGTCGTTGGCGAAGCCGGGGTCGATGCCGTTGACGAAGACACTCGATCCGCCCGTCTGGGTGGCTTCCTCGATCGGCTTGACGAGTTCGTCGGGCAGCACCTCCCACGGGTACTGCAGGAAGACCGCGCTGCTGCCGACGACGTTGACGCCCGCGGCCAGAATGCGACGGTAGTCCTCGAGCGCCTCGGGCAGCCGGTTGTCGGCCATCGCGGTGTACACCACGCAGTCGGGTCGGGTCGCCAGCACCGCATCGAGGTCCCTCGTGGCGGTGATGCCGGTCGAAACCTGCTGTCCGGCAAGCTCACTCGCGTCCTTGCCGGCCTTGGTTTCCGACGACACCCAGACAGCGGTGAGCTCGTACTGCGGATCGTTGATGAGCTGGGTCAGCGCGTGCCTGCCGACGTTGCCGGTGCCGACCGCGGCCACTTTGATCGTCATGGAGGTCCTCTCACAGGTCCGGAATGGGCATGTCGAGATTGGGCACCGTCAAACCGCCGTCGACCTCCAGCGTCTTACCGGTCAGGTAGCTGCCAGCGGGCGAGGCCAGGTACACCGCGGCGGCGGCGATGTCCTGCGGATCGCCGAGTCGGCGCATCGGAGTTGCTTGCTCCATGGGCTTACGGAGGTCGTCGTTGGAGGCCACGATGTCGAGCGCCGATGTGAGGATCGACCCCGGCGCGATCGCGTTGACCCGGATCCGCGGGCACAGGTCGAGCGCGGCCAGGCGGGTGTAGTGAGCGAGTGCGGCCTTGGCCGTTCCGTAGGCCGCAAAACCCCGGCCGGCAAGCCGGCCCATCGTGGAGGTGATGTTGATGATGCTGCCGCCGCCGGAGTGCTCGAGCATCAGCGGAACCGCCGCGGTGGTGAGGGCGTGCGCGGTGGTCACGTTGAAGGTGAACGCGTCGCGCAGGTCCTTGGTGGAGGTGTTCAGTAGCGCGTTGGGCATGGTGCCGCCGACGTTGTTGACGACGATGTCTAGTTTTCCGAACGCCTCGATCGCGGCACCGGCCAACGTGGCGGTGTCGGCGGGGTGGGCCAGGTCGGCGACCACGACGTGCGCCCTGCGGCCCACGCCCTTGATCTGCTCGGCGACTTCCTCGAGTTGCGACTGTGTGCGTGACGCGATCACCACGTCTGCACCGGCTTCGGCGAATGCCAGCGCCATCGCGGCGCCCAGGCCGCGACCGGCGCCTGTGACCACCGCGACCTGATCGTCGAGCCGGAATCTGTCAAGAATCACGTTTCCGAATCCTTCCCTCGCCGGGCGAACCGTAACAGGACACGACGATGCGCGTGAGGGCTTTCTGAAACACGTTCTAATTGCCGCGAGACGTACACCAGGGTGGTGCTTGGACTGGATAGCACGGCCCTGGTGTACGTCTCGCGAACAGTAGTTCTACGACGCCCCGAGTCCTGGCGGGCGGCTACTTCTTCGCGGCGGACTTCTTCGCCGTCGACTTCTTGGCCGTCGACTTCTTCGCGGCCTTCTTGGCGGGCGTCTTCTTCGCCGCGGTCTTCTTGGCGGCACTCTTCTTCGCGGGCGCCTTCTTGGCCGGCTTGTCGTCGTCGGAACCCTTTGACCCGCTGCGGCCTTCGCGTCGCGCCTTCACGCTGGCTTCGAGTTTGGCCAGCAGATCGGAGACATCCTCGGTCTCGTCGAGTTCCTGCGGCTGCTCCTCGGTGGTGAATGCTTCGCCGCCTTCGAGTTTGGCCTGGATCAACTCACGCAGCTGCTCCTGGTACTCGTCGTGGTAGCGGTCGGGGTTGAAGTCGTCGGTCATCGAGTCGACGACCTGGGTGGCCATCTTCAGCTCGGCCGGTTTGATGTCGACTTCCTTGTCCAGCACCGGGAAGTCGGGATCGCGGATCTCGTCGGGCCACAACAGCGTCTGGATCACCATGACGTCGCGCTTACTGAAGTCCTGAACCCGAAGCGCCGCGAGTCGCGTCTTGTTGCGCAACGCGAAGTGCACGATCGCGACCCGGTCGGTCTCCTTGAGCGTCTTGGTCAACAGCACATACGACTTCGACGACTTGCCCTCGGGCTCGAGGAAGTAGCTGCGGTCATACATCATCGGATCGATGTCGGAGGCGGGAACGAATTCCAGCACCTCGATCTCGCGGCTGCGTTCCTCGGGCAGCGTGGCGATGTCCTCGTCGGTGATGATCACCGTCTGGCCATCGTCGGATTCGTACGCCCGGGCGATGTCGCGATACTCGACTTCTTCACCGTCGATCTCGCAGACACGTTTGTATCGGATGCGCCCGTTGTCCTTCGCGTGCACCTGGTGGAACTTCACGTCGTGGTCCTGCTGCGCGCTGTAGACCTTGACCGGCACGTTCACCAGGCCGAACGCGATCGAACCCTTCCATATGGAACGCATCAACCCAGTATGGCTGATTCCAGCGCCGCATCGCGGCTACCGCGATCGGGCAGGTCGGCGCCGGCGTGGGCGACCGTCAGCGCCGACGACATCGCGGCCGTGCGCAGGACACGCGTCAGGTCGGCCGCACTGATTCGCGCCAGGTCACGCCGCCGCTGAGCGCCCAGCAGCCCCAACGTCCACAGCGCGTCGATCAGACCGCTCATGTACGCATCGCCGGCGCCCACGGTGTCGACGACGTCGACCTCGAACGCCGGCACTCGCACCAGGCCCTGCGCGCACAGCGCGAACGACCCCTGCGCGCCCACCGTCACCGCGACGATCGACGGGCCCAGCGACAACCACGTCTCCGCGATCTGCTCGGGGGCGCGGCCCGGGTCGAGCCACCGCAAGTCCTCGTCGCTGGCCTTCACCACGTCGCAGCGCTCGATGAGCCGGTCGATGCGGGTGCGCGCGGCATCGGCGTCCTCGATCAGCGCGGGCCGCACATTCGGATCAAACGTCACGGTGGCTGACGGGTGATACGTCTCGACCAGTGCGGCGGTGGCACGGCAGCCGGGCTCGAGCACCGCCGCGATCGAACCGGTGTGCACCACCAGCGGGGGACCCACCTCGGGCGTTCCGGTCAGTTGCCATTCGATGTCGAACTCGTACTGCGCCGAACCCTGCTCGTCGAGCGTGGCCAACGCGGTCGGCGTCCTCGCCGCGTCCGTACTTCCCGAGACGAGTTGCACTCCGGATGTTTCGGCATGGTCGACGATGCGCCGTCCGCGTTCGTCGTCGCCGATGTGTGTCAGGAAGTCGACGCCGCGGCCCAGCCGGCCCAGCCCGACCGCCACGTTGAGTGGACTGCCGCCGACGTGTTCACCGGCGATCTCGCCGCCACGCTCGACGATGTCGATCAACGCCTCGCCGATCACCAGCGCACGGTTCGTGTTCATGGTTCGTTCCCGTGGATCAACGCTTCCAGCGTTGCCCTCGCGCCGTCGCGGTGCAGCGAGTTCAGCGCCCAGACGTATGCGTCGACAAATCGCTGGTCGGAGGCGAGATCGCCGAAGAGGTCGGTGTTTTCGATGAATGCGGTCGGATTGTCGCGCTGAGCCTCTGCCAGCGGCACCAGGACGTCGGCGAGTTGGTCCTGCACGTCGATCGGCTGCCCCTGCTCGTCGACCCCTTCGGCGTAGCGCGCCCAACTGGCGACCGTCGCGGCCGACAACCGGATCGGCGCGCCCGTTCGGAGGTTCTCGCGGACGACGGGCAGCAGCCACTTCGGAATGCGGTCCGATGAGCCGTAACACAGCCGGGCGATGGTGTCCTTGACGCCTGGGTTGGCGAACCGCTCGATCAGCGTGCGCTTGTAGTCGGGGAGATCGATGCCGGGCACGGGTTTGAGCGTCGGTGTGGCCTCGTCGTCCATGTACGCCAACAAAAAGTCAGCGAACAGCGGGTCGCCTGCGGCGTCGTGCACCAACCGGTAACCGGCGAGATACCCGAAATAGCAGAGGCTTTGGTGGCCGGCGTTGAGCAGACGCAGCTTCATCAGCTCGTACGGGGTGACGTCGTCGACCATCAGCACGTCCACGTCTTCCAACGGTGGTCGCCCGTCGGCGAAGTCGTCCTCGAGCACCCACGCCGTGAAGGGTTCGGCCACCACCGGCCATTGGTCATCGATACCGAATTCGGTTGCCACGACGTCGATCACGTCGGGTGTGGTGACCGGTGTGATGCGGTCCACCATCGAGTTGGGGAACGTGGTGTGCGCGCCGATCCACTCGCCGAGGCCGGGATGCACCCGCTCGGCGTAGGTGGTGAACGCGTGGCGGGCGACGTCGCCGTTGCCCTCGATGTTGTCGCACGACACGATCGTCGGGGAGGTGATGCCGCGGTCGCGCCTGCGCGCCAGCGCCTCGGCCACCAGGCCGAAGACGTTCACGCCGTCACCGAGGTTGTCGATGTTGTAGCCGCCCTCGGTGATGGTCAGCGAGACGATCCGCGTGCTCGGCGCGGCCAACAGTTCGATCACCGACTCCGGGTCGTCGGGCGCGTAGCGATAGTCGACGATCGAACCGATCACCCGCGCCTCGCGGGTACCGTCGGGCTTCTCCAGCAGCAGGGTGTACAGGCCGTCCTGGGCGGCCATCACGTCGGCCATCCTGCGGTCGGCAGGCATCACGCCGACGCCGGCGATGCCCCACTCCTTGGCCAGCCCCTTCTCCAGGAGTCGGTCGACGTACATTGCTTGATGTGCCCGGTGAAAGCCGCCGACTCCGAAATGCACTATGCCGACCGATATCTGGGATCCATCGTAGGTCGGCTTGTCGGTGGAAAGCTGTGCGAGCGTGGAGTTGTCGAGTTTCATGACACCGTCACCACCGACTTCACGCTGCCCGGCGTGCGGTCGGAGTCGAGGGCCTCGGCGGTGCGCTCCAAGGAGAAGCGGGCGGTCACCATCGCGTCGAGATCGACCTGGCCGGACTCGACGAGCGCGATCGCCGTCGGCCAGGTGTTGGCGTAGCGGAAGACGCCCGTCAACACCAGCTCACGGTTCTGGATCACCTGCGTCGGCAGCTCCATCGACTCCGCACCCGAGCCGACCAACACCACCCGGCCGGCGGGTCGCACCGCGCGAATGCCATCGGCCACGGCCGTCGGCGCGCCCGAGGCGTCGATGTATCCGTCCACCCCGAAATCACCTATCGGCTGGGTCGTCGGATCCAGAACTTCCGTGGCCCCGAACGAGATCGCCCGTTGCCGACGGGCCTCGTCGGGATCGCTGACGATGATGTCCGTCGCGCCGTAGGCCCGCGCGAGTTGGATCACCACGATGCCGATCGGGCCCGCGCCGGTGACCAACACCCGCGACCGTCCGTCGACACCGGCCTTGCGGACGGCGGCGATGCCGACGGAGAGCGGCTCGCACAACGCCGCCGCTTCATCGGAGATCGAGTCCGGCACGCGGTGGGCGAACTCCGCGCCGATGGTCACGTACTCACAGAGCGCCCCGTCGACGGGCGGGGTGGCGAAGAACCTCATGTGCGGGCACAGGTTGTAGTGCCCGCGGCGGGTTTCGTCGCTGTCGGGGTCGGGGCGCTGCGGTTCGATCGACACCCGTTCGCCGATGCGCGACGGGTCGACGTTGTCGCCGACGTCGACGATCGTGCCCGCGGCCTCGTGGCCGAGGATCAACGGCGCCTCGACGACGAATCCGCCCACGCGCCCGTGCCGGTAATAGTGCGTGTCCGATCCGCAGACTCCCACCGACGAGACCCGTATCAGCACGTCACCGGGGTCTGGCCGGGGCACAGGGCGCTCCTGCATTTCGATCCGCCCGGGTTCGACGAGCACGGCCGCCCGCATCCGGCTGTCCGGCGAGAGTGTTGTGTGCGTCACATCACCATGTTAACGTGATGAGCATCTAATCGCACCCCTGAGCAGATGCTCACAGTCCGAGGAGGGCAGGGCGGTGACCGCTCCAACGTCGACCGGTGACCTCGCCGGGGCTGCGGTGCCGACGCAGGACGTCCGCCTGGCCCTGCGTGCGGCGACGATGTACTACCTCGACGGATTGACCCAGGCCGAGATCGCCACCCGCTTGGGTGTCTCGCGCCCGACGGCGGGTCGATTGATCGCCCGCGCAAAGGCCCGGGGTCTGGTGCGCATCGAGATCGCCGTGCCCGTCGGGCTGAGTGAGGACCTGCACGCCGAGGAGGAGCGAGAACTCGAGCGGCGCTACGGGCTGACGGAGGTGGTGGTCGCCGGCCACGGCGTCGACATCGGCGCACCCGGTCGGCCCGTCGCATACGCCAGCGTTGGCCGGGCTGCGGCAGCGCTGCTGATGCGGCGTCTCACACCCGACGACGTCCTCGGGTTCACCTGGGGGCCTGAGCAGGTCGCGGTGGCCAACGCGTTGGTTCCCGGGGTGGCGAGCTGCCGCGCGGTGGTGCAGCTCGACGGCGCCATGTCGACCGCGGCGTATCAGACCGGTACCGAGTTCATCTTGAGCCGCTGCGGGGAAACGTTGCGCGCGAGCACGTTACGACTGCCCGCACCCCTGTATGCCGACCCGTCGACGGTGGCGTCGATGCGCAGCGATTCGGTGATCTCCCGCGCGTTGGAGGCGGGACGGCACGCGGACATGATGCTCTTCGGCGTCGGCGCCGTCTCGACGTCGACCACGCTGTTCGAGGGCAGCTTCCTCGACACCCGCATGCTCGACGAGTTGGAGTTGCTCGGCGCGGTGGGTGAGATCGGCGGCCGGTTCTTCGACGCGGCCGGCGTCCCCGTCGACACCGAACTCCAGCAGCGCGCGGTGTCCGTGCCGCTCGAGGACATCCGCAACTGCGAGAAGACGCTGCTGATCTCCAGCGGCGCCGCGAAGTACGACGCCACTCTGGCCGTCCTGCGGGGCGGGTTGGCCCGGCTGTTGGTGTGTGACATCGATTGTGCGCGTTGGTTGTTGGCGCAGTGAGGAGATGACGCAGGTGAGACCGACAATGATGAAGCGGTTCGCGGCGGTGGCCGCGGCGTCCGGGGTCGTACTGGCGTCCGGATGTTCGGGAGCGGGCAGCCTGGGCGCCTCGGACAACCAGGTCACCATCGCCATGGTGTCGAACTCGCAGATGACCGACGCCAGGGATCTGTCGTCGGAGTTCGAGGCGGCCAACCCCGGCACGAAGCTGAAGTTCGTCACGCTCTCGGAGAACCAGGCCCGCGCCAAGATCACCATGTCGACCGCGATGGGCGGAAGCGAGTTCGACGTCGTGATGATCAGCAACTTCGAGACCCCGCAGTGGGCGAAGGACGGCTGGCTGCAGAACCTCTCCGAACACGCCTCGCAGACACCGGGGTACGACGAGGAGGACTTCATCTCATCGCTGCGCGAGTCGCTTTCGTATGACGGCGACATGTACGCCGTCCCGTTCTACGGTGAGTCGTCGTTTCTGATGTACCGCAAAGACCTTTTCGAACAAGCCGAGATCGAGGTCGACCAGTCACCGAACTACCAGCCGACCTGGCAGCAGGTCGCGCAGTGGGCCGACACCCTGAAGTCCGGTGACCGCGCGGGAATCTGCCTTCGCGGAAAGCCGGGATGGGGTGAGGTGCTCGCGCCGCTGAACACCGTGATCAACACGTTCGGCGGGCGGTGGTTCGACGAGCAGTGGAACGCACAGCTCAACAGCCCCGAGGTGCGCAAGGCGGTCAACTTCTACGTCGACCTGGTCAAGCGCTCCGGAGAACTGGGCGCCGCCTCCACCGGTTTCCAGGAGTGCGCGAACCTGTTCGGCCAGGGCCAGACCGCCATGTGGTACGACGCCACGTCGGCGGTGTCGGTCCTCGAAGATCCGCAGGAATACCCGGAACTGGTCGGCAAGATCGGATATCTGCCCGCGCCCATCGCCGAGAAGCCGAACTCCGGGTGGCTCTACACCTGGGCGCTGGGGATCCCGAAGTCGGCGAAGAACCCCGACGGCGCATGGAAGTTCATCTCATGGATGACGAGCAAGGACTACATGAAACTGGTGGGGGAGAAGCTCGGCTGGGCGAGGGTCCCACCGGGCAGCCGGACATCCACCTACACCGAACTGCCGGAGTACGAGAAGATCTCGCGATCCTACGGACCGTTGACATTGCGTTCGATCCAGAACGCCAACCCGAACAAGCCTACCGTGCAACCGGTTCCGTACACCGGAATCCAGTTCGTCGCGATACCTGAGTTCCAGGATCTGGGCACCAGGGTCAGCCAACAGATCAGCGCCGCGATCGCCGGTCAGAAGACGGTCAACGAGGCGCTCGACCAAGCGCAGCAGTATGCCGAGGTCGTCGGCAAGACATATCAGGAGAAGTGATGACCGTAACCGCCGATACCACGGCCGGCGCCAGCGAAACGGCGGTGGCAGAACGGGTTCGCAGGATCCGGGAGGCGAAGGAAACCGGGGTGAGCCGCGCCGAAGCTTGGCGCAGGCGGGGCCCGCTGTTGCCGGCGCTGATCTTCATGATCGTCGTGACGCAGGTTCCGTTCCTGTTCACCCTCTACTACTCGACGCTGTCGTGGAACCTGGTTCGCCCGGGATCACGTGAGTTCATCGGGTTGCAGAACTACGTCACGGTGGCCAAGGACAGTCAGTTCTGGACCGTCGCGCTCAACACGGTGGTGTTGATCGTCGGGGTGGTGCTGATCTCCGCGTTCTTCGGGCTGCTCCTGGCATTGCTGCTCGACCGAGCGTTCCTGGGCCGTGGGATCGTGCGGACGTTGCTGATCACGCCGTTCCTCGTCACACCCGTTGCAGCCGCGCTGATCTGGAAGACGACGATCCTCGACCCGAACAACGGCATCCTGAACTGGCTGCTGTCGCTGGTCGGGATCGAGCGGATGGACTGGATCGGGCAGTTTCCGCTGGCGATGGTGATGGTGATGCTGATCTGGCAGTGGACGCCGTTCATGATGCTGCTGATCCTCGCCGGTCTCCAGTCGATGCCGCGCGACATCCTGGAGGCCGGCCGAGTCGACGGTGCGAACGCCTTTCAGCTCTTCCGGGAGTTGACGCTTCCCCACCTTCGGCGATTCATCGAGTTGGGAGTCGTCCTCGGGGCGATCTTCCTGGTCAACACGTTCGATGCCATCTACATGATGACGCAGGGCGGGCCGGGCATCGCGAGCGCGAACCTGCCGTTCTACATCTATCAGCGCGCGTTCCTCGGCTTCGACATCGGCCAGGCGGCGGCCATGGGAGTGGTGGTGGTCGTCTTCACAATCATCATCGCCAGCTTCGCGCTGCGATTGATCTTCAAGTCGTTCACCGGGAAGGAAGAGACGGCCTGACATGACTACCACCGTCGAGAAAACCGCAGCCACACCGCAACCCGTGGCGAAGAGAAAGAAGAAGTCCCGCACGTTCAGTCCCTGGGGGCTGGTGGCGTGGCTGGTCGGGATCGGATTCTTCTTTCCGGTCCTCTGGATGGTGTTGACGTCGTTCAAGCAGGAGGCCGACGCCGCCACCAGCCCGCCGAAGCTGTTCTTCTCCCCGACGCTGGATCAGTATTCTGCCGTCTTCGACCAGGGCATCGGGCCCGCGATGCTGAATTCGCTGTTCGCGACCGGGATTTCGACGCTGCTCGTGCTCGCGCTTGGAGTCCCCGCCGCATTCGCGTTGTCGCTGCGGCCGGTCCGCAAGACCCAGGATGCGCTGTTCTTCTTCATGAGCACCAAGATGCTGCCCGTCGTCGCAGTGATCCTGCCGCTGTATGTGATCGTGTCCAATATCGGGCTGCTGGACAACATCTGGGCGCTGATCGTGCTCTACACGGCGATGAACCTGCCGATCGCGGTGTGGATGATGCGGTCGTTCTTCCTCGAGGTGCCCGGCGAACTGTTGGAGGCGGCCAGCCTGGACGGCGCCAGCCTGTGGCGGTCGGTGCGCGAGGTGATCCTGCCCCTGGTGTCGCCGGGTATCGCTGCGACGGCGTTGATCTGCGTGATCTTCGCCTGGAACGAGTTCTTCTTCGCGGTGAACCTCACCGCGGTGAACGCCCAGACCATGCCCGTGTACCTCGTCGGCTTCATCGCCGGAGAGGGTCAGTACTGGGCCGTGTTGTCGGCGGCCGCGACGATGGCCGCGCTGCCGGTGATCCTGTGCGGATGGATCGCCCAGAACAAGCTGGTGCGCGGACTGTCGTTCGGCGCGATCAAGTAACCCGTACGGACCCGATCACGAGAGACACGGAGATACCAATGGCAACAATCACTTACCGCAACGCCTCCTGCGTCTACGAAGGCTCGGACAAGCTCGCGGTCGATTCGCTCAACCTCGACATCTCCGACGGCGAATTCGTCGTGCTGGTCGGGCCGTCCGGGTCGGGCAAGAGCACCGCCCTGCGCATGCTGGCCGGGCTGGAGGACATCGACGAGGGCGCGATCGAGATCGGCGGCCGCGACATGACCGGTGTGCCGTCCAAGGATCGCGACATCGCGATGGTGTTTCAGAACTACGCGCTGTACCCGAACAAGACCGTCGCCGAGAACATGGGTTTCGCGCTGAAACTGCGCGGGGTTTCGCGCGACGAGCGGCGAAAGAAGGTCGAGGAGGCGGCCAAGATCCTGGACCTCACGGAGTTCCTCGACCGCAAGCCCGCCAAGCTGTCCGGTGGGCAGCGGCAGCGTGTGGCGATGGGCCGCGCCATCGTGCGCGAGCCGCAGGTGTTCTGCATGGACGAGCCGCTGTCGAACCTCGACGCGAAGCTGCGCGTGCAGACCCGCACCCAGATCGCCGCGCTGCAGCGACGGCTCGGCACCACGACGGTCTACGTCACCCACGACCAGATCGAGGCGATGACGATGGGGGACAGGGTCGCGGTCCTGCGGTTCGGCAAACTGCAGCAGTTCGCCGCCCCGAACGAACTCTACGACAGGCCGGCCAACGCGTTCGTCGCCGGTTTCATCGGCTCACCCGCCATGAATCTGGTGACGCTGCCGATCGCGGCCGACGGTGTCCGCATCGGCGACACGACGCTTCCGCTCGAACGCGAGCGACTTTCGAAGTTGAGCGACGCGGGCCTCTCGGAGGTCACGCTCGGCATCCGGCCCGAACAACTCGAGCTCACCGACACCGGCGGGGTGGAGGTCGTCGTCGACCTGGTCGAGGACCTCGGCAGCGAGGCCTACCTCTACACGCACGCGGGTTCGGGAGTCGAGCTGGTCGCACGCTGCAATCCGCGCACGGCGCCCAAACTCGCCGAGACGGTGCGGCTGCGCAGACATCCGGAAGGGTCCGTGCACCTGTTCCACCCGGAGACCGGCGAACGCATCGACTGATTTCGCCTTTCAGCGCTGCCGAATTCTGCACCAGGGTTGCGATTTTCGCCTCACCGCGACCCTCTTGCAGATTTCGGCGGGGTCCAACCGCGGCGGGTGAACGCGTCGAAGACGCGATGCAAGATGTATCGCCGGCTGTGTTCCTTGAGCACATGGATGTCGACCAGCCTTGGCGATCGACGAACACGGCACGACCCACGTCGTACACGTATTGCCGTCGGTTCTCGCTGTGGTGAACTCCGTCGTAGTCCAGACCGACCATCGGCTCGTCGTACCCCATGTCGAGAAACGCCTCCTGGTACCCGTCGCTGAGCCTGATCTGCGTCCGCGGGGTGGGCAATCCGGCGTCGATGAGCAACAGACGAAGGCGGGTCTCCTCGGGCGATTGCGCGCCTGCGTCCATCAAGCAGAGCGCCGTCCGGGCACGACGAACTCCGCGTGCGCCCCGATATCGATCGCTCAGCGCCAAGGCATCATCGGCGGACACCCCCGTGGCGGCGGCCAGGGCGTCCAGATGCGCGACGGCCTTGTCGCGCGGAAGGTGGCGAGCTAGATCCCACGCGGTCCGAGCGGGGGTCGCCACGGAAATCTCCCCGAAGTAGGTGATCTCGTCGGGTGCCAAGCGTTCTTCGCGGACGATGACGCCTTCGCGCGGGCGGGTGTGGGCGGTGATCACCTCGATCGGGGTCGACGCATCCACCCACTTTGCGCCGTGGAACGCTGCCGCGGCCCGCCCCGCGATCACGCCTCTACGACCGGTCCACAACCATGCCGCAACGGCATTGGAGTGGATATTGCGTTCAGCGTCGTTTGGGCGGTAGACCCGCGGCAGGACGGCGGAGTGGTTCCAGCGCAGTTGCCCTCGCGTGAGTCGGCCATCGCTGATCGCCTCGCTGCCCAGAAACGGTTGCCACATGACCGGATCGTGGACGGGACGGCCGACAGAACGCGTACCCCGTCGTCCATTTCTGCGGCAGGGCTGTGGATAACGCGAAATCGCAGCCCTGACGCAGAAATCGGCGGCGTTAGCAGCCGTGGTACTCGGACCTAGCCGCTAGTCGACGACCGCCGCGTTCCCCGGGTCAAGGCCGCTGGGCAGATTCGGGTCGAGGCCACTGGGCGAGTGGGTGAACTCCTGGTGCGCCGGCGGGCGGCAGTTGTCGTCCATCGGCGTCTGGTCACCCGAGCAGTAGGGGACGAGATCCTGCGGATCCGCGGCGGCGTGCGGTGCCGCCAGCAGGGCAGCCACCGCGACCAGCACCGCCGCGAAGATTCTCGCCACGGATCCAACGTAGCAGCGGGTATACGTTCACACTGTGGATCGATTCGGCCGGGTGAAGCTGACCAACCCGGACAAGGTGCTGTACCCGGCGACGGGCACCACCAAAGCGGAGGTGTTCGACTATTACGTCGGCATCGCCGAGGCGATGATCCCGCATATCGCGGGCCGCGCCGTGACCCGCAAGCGCTGGCCCAACGGTGTCGAGGAGCCGTCGTTCTTCGAGAAGCAACTCGCCTCGTCGGCGCCGGACTGGTTGGACCGCGCGTCGGTCACGCATCGCTCGGGGACGACGACCTATCCGCTGATCGACACCGCCGAAGGTCTGGCCTGGATCGCGCAGCAGGCCGCGCTCGAAGTGCACGTCCCGCAGTGGCGGTTCGTCAGCAAGGACGACGGGCAACCGACGCCCGGCCCCGCGACCCGCATCGTCTTCGACCTCGACCCCGGCGAGGGGGTGTCCTTCCGCCAGCTCTGCGAGGTCGCCCATGAGGTGCGCGACCTCATCACCGACATCGGGTTGACCACCTTCCCGCTCACCAGCGGTAGCAAGGGGGTGCACCTGTACGTCCCGCTCGAGGAACCGATCAGTTCGCAGGGTGCATCGGTTCTCGCGCGGCGGGTCGCACAACAGCTCGAGAAGACGATGCCCAAACGCGTGACCGCGACGATGACCAAGAGCGTGCGCACCGGCAAGGTTTTCGTCGACTGGAGCCAGAACAACGGCGCCAAGACCACGATCGCGCCGTATTCGCTTCGCGGACGCGAACATCCGACAGTCGCCGCACCACGCACCTGGGACGAGATCGAGGATCCGAAGTTGCGGCACCTCAACTTCGACGAGGTGCTCGACCGGGTGCAGGAGATGGGCGACCTGCTCGCACCGCTCGACGAGGCGGTACCGGTACCGGACCGGCTGACCACCTACCGCAGCATGCGCGACGCGTCCAAAACCCCTGAGCCGGTGCCGAACAAGCCGCCGAAGACGGGGAACAACGACAAGTTCGTCATCCAGGAACACCACGCCCGACGGCTGCACTACGACCTGAGGCTCGAACGCGACGGCGTGCTGGTGAGCTGGGCGGTTCCGAAGAACCTGCCCGACACCCCGTCGGTCAACCACCTCGCCGTCCACACCGAGGACCACCCGTTGGAGTACCTCACCTTCCACGGCGAGATCCCCAAGGGCGAGTACGGCGGCGGCAAGATGATCATCTGGGACACCGGCACTTATGAGGCCGAGAAGTTCAACGACGTATCACCCGACAGCACCGCGGAGGGCGGCGAGGTCATCATCAACCTGCGCGGCAAGAAGATCGACGGCCGCTATGCGCTGATCCAGACCGACGGCAAGAACTGGCTCGCACACCGCATGAAGGACCAGAAGCGCCCGCAAGCAGGTGACCTCGCGCCGATGCTGTCAACGGAAGGCTCGGTCGCCAAGCTCAAGGCGAGCCAGTGGGCGTTCGAGGGTAAGTGGGACGGCTACCGCGTGATCATCGACGCGGATCGCGGCAGGCTCACGGTGCGCTCCCGACGTGGCCGAGACGTCACCGCCGAGTTCCCCCAATTCGAGGCGGTGGCAGCCGATCTCGCCGATCACCACGTGATCCTCGACGGTGAGGCGGTCGCGCTCGACGAGTCCGGCGTGCCGAGCTTCTCCGAGATGCAGAACCGTGCACGGTCGACCCGCGTGGAGTTCTGGGCGTTCGACATCCTCTACCTCGACGGCCGCTCCCTGTTGCGCGCCAAGTACTCCGACCGTCGCAAGATACTCGAGGCGCTGGCCGAGGGCGGCGGCCTGATCGTCCCGGATCCGTTGCCCGGCGACGGCCCCGCGGCGATGGAGTACGCCCGCAAGAAGCGGTGGGAGGGCGTGGTCGCGAAGAAGCGTGACTCGACCTACCAGCCGGGGCGGCGGTCGTCGTCGTGGATCAAGGACAAGGTCTGGAACACACAGGAAGTCGTGATCGCCGGTTGGCGACAGGGGGACGGCGGACGTTCGAGCGGGATCGGCTCGCTGATGCTCGGGATCCCGGCCGACGGGGGCCTGGAATTCGTGGGCCGCGTCGGAACCGGTTTCACGGACAAGGCGCTCGCCGAACTCAAAAAGACCCTCAAACCGCTGGAGACCGACGAGAGCCCGTTCAACGAACGGCTGCCGCGCCAGGACGCCAAGGGTGTGACGTTCGTGCGGCCCGAACTCGTCGGCGAGGTCCGCTACAGCGAACGCACCTCGGATAACCGTCTGCGTCAACCGAGTTGGCGTGGCTTGCGACCCGACAAGGAGCCCGGCGAGGTCACCTGGGAGTAACCCACCTGGTCAGGCGTGGCAATCGCACGTCGGTACACCCCGCGCGGAGGAGTGGCCGTTGTCGTTCGGCCGCCAGTCGAAGGGGAAGTGTTTGCTCGACCCGCCGCGGTACTCATGCGACCAGTCGAACCCGACTGCCTCGTCCTTCTGTACGACGCCCCACGTCGCGACCTGTCCGGGTCCGACCTCGGCACCCGGGGCATTTGTCGTGGTGACGCGCCGGTTCGGATCGGACGTGGGGCCGGTCAGCGCGGCAATGCGCACGTCGACCCTTCCGGGGATCTCGGCACGCCAGTGCGCGAGGTCGTCGGCGATGTCGAAGATGATTGGCGCGTAATCGATTCCGCGTAGATCCTCGATGAGAGAGGCAAACTCGGCAGGCCAGCCGCCTTCCTTCCCCGTGAAGATGCGCTCGAGGGCTTCGCGTTGGGCGTCGTCGGCCTGATCGTCGATGTAGAACATCAGGCGCATCTTGGCGTCCGGTTCTCCGATCCACATGTTGCCCGTGAACTCCCCGAGCGAGACGACGTTCAAGCCTGCGAGGTCAACATCGCCGAAGTGGCCCTCGCGCACGTGCCAGACGAGGGTAAACAGGCACTCGCCATGCGTCGGCGCCTGTGCGAAGCTGCACGGGCAGGGCAGCTTGCAGCTGCACACATCGAACCAGTCACCTCGCAGGTGCCAGTGGGTGGTTGCGCTCATGTCGGACCTCCCTCATATACCCCCCGGGGGTAGGGGGATGACCGAACGGTAGCGCGATCCATGTAAAGGTGCAAGTACCCCCCGGGGGTATATGGTGCGGCGACAGCTCGAGCAGCGTGTCAGTGCGCGGCCAGATGCGCTTCCTGCATTCCCCGCGTCGCCAACTGGTCGGCCAACTCATTGTCGGCGACCCCTGAATGGCCCTTCACCCAGAACCACTCGACTTGGTGTGACGCGCAAGCCAATTGCAGCCTCGTCCAGAGGTCGACGTTCTTCACCGGCTGTTTCGCGGCGGTCATCCAGCCGTTGCGCTCCCAGCCGAGCACCCACTTGGTGATGCCGTTACGGACATAGGTGCTGTCGGTGTACAGGTGCACCACGACGGGCCGCGTCAACGCCTCCAGCGCCATGATCGGCGCGGTGAGCTCCATCCGGTTGTTGCTCGTCTGCGCCTCGCCGCCGTACATCTCCCGCACGTGCGAATGCTGACGCAGCACCGCGCCCCAACCGCCGGGACCCGGATTGGGCCTGCAGCCGCCGTCGGTGTGTATGACGACCGGGTCCTGGCTCACCCGACGAGGATAAGCGTCGAGGCCGAGACGTCGACTCAGCGACGCGCGGACGGCGAGATCAACGCCGTCCGGACCGACATCCCGAACGCCTGATGGCGCAGCGTGGTGATCCGGCGCCCAGGCTGTACCGCGTCCTTGACCGGCCCCGTGCGCTCCCCGAAGAACGCCGCGGTCGCGTCGATGTCGGCGACGACGTAGGTGATCCCCCACAGCGTCGACGGCGCTTCGCTTGTGGTGCCCGGTGAGCCGACGACCTCGACGATCACCTCGCCGAACCGGAAGAAGATCTGGCGGATCGACCGGCCGCCCAGTTCACCGTCGCGTTCTCGTCGCGGGGCCACGCCGATCGCGGTGAGCGCCTGAACGGTCCGATCGAGATCGGGTGACAGCAGCACGACGTGGTCGATGGCGGCCACGCCGTTCGGGTGCTCAGCGGGCGTCGCACCGGCGGCGCTGGACCTCGACGTCGGGATGCCGTCGACGTCGGAGCGCACGGCGTCCGGGGGCAGGCCGCACAACGACCACCCGACGATGCCGCGACCGCGCTCGGGGCCGACAAGCCGGATGCGGACGCCGCCGACCCGGCAGACCATCTCGTCGTCGATCGTGAAACCGGCCCGACGCCATGCGTCCGCCGGATCGGCGACCTCGATCTCGTCGATCCTGACGGCGGCTGATGTCACCGCTCGAGTATGGCCTTCGCCCCGGCCGCGGAGCGACGCCGCGCGACGTAGTTCACCCACCGCAATCCGCGCGGTGTTTGCCGCCCGTACCCCGCAGTATGGACGTCCTCCGGAACTGTGGAATCGCGCGTCCAGCGCGAGCTTGCTCGGTACGTTGAGAGCGAACGATCTGCAGTTCACCGGAGGGCGGTGGCACATGGCTTCTGGAATGGCGAATGAGTTAGCGGCCGCCGGATTCACCGACGCGGTCGAGATCGGCCGGGGTGGCGGCGGCGTCGTCTACCGCTGCTATCAACAGTCACTGGCGCGGAGCGTCGCGATCAAGGTGCTCGCGTCCGATCTCGACGACGACGACCGGGAACGCTTCCTGCGCGAGGGCTACGCCATGGGTGCGCTCTCCGGGCACCCGAACATCGTGAACATCCTGCAGGTCGGCGTGACCGAGAGCAACCGGCCGTTCATCGTGATGCCGTACCACCGCGAGGGATCGCTCGCGGAGCGGTTGCGGCGCGAGGGCCGCATCGCCTGGCCCGAGGCCCTGCGCATCGGCGTGAAGCTCTGCGGCGCACTGGAAACCGCGCACCGTACCGGAACCCTGCACCGCGACATCAAACCCGCCAACGTGCTCTTCAACGATTACGGCGAACCACAGCTGAGCGACTTCGGGACCGCCCGCATCGCCGGCGGGTACAAGACGGTCACCGGCTTCTTCACCGGCACGCTGTCCTACACCGCCCCAGAGGTTCTCGAGGGCAACCCGCCGACCGTCGAGGCCGACGTCTACTCGCTCGGAGCCTCGATCTACGCGCTGATCGCGGGCAAGCCGCCGCACGAGCGCAAGAACGACGAGGATCTCATCGCGCATTACCTGCGCATCACTTCGACGCCCATACCGGACCTGCGCCCCCAGGGCATCCCCGCCGATGTGTGTGCCGTGGTGGAGAAGGCGATGGCCCGCGAGCCCGCCGACCGCTACGCCTCTGCTGCGGACTTCGGTCATGAACTGCAGTTGGCGCAGCGGAACAACGGGCTGACGGCCGACGTGATGGCGCTCGGCGAGCCGAGCGCCCCACCGGAGCAGCCGGAAGGCACGCAGGCGGTGCCGATCTCCGAGCTCGTCGAGCCGTCCGTATCCGCGCAACCCGAGCCGCTGCCCCCGCCGCGGCGGCCCGCCCGGTCCGGCGAACCCGCCGGGCCCTTGCCCGAGCCGGGGATGTTCGCCCACACCGCGTCCATCAGTCAGACAAGTCTCCCCTGGCAGCCGCCGCCGGGTCTGCGGCCCGAGTCAGCGGAGGCCGCTTCGCCGAGACGGCGGAACCGTAAACGGGTCCTGATCGTCTCGGGTGCGATCGCGGGGGTACTGCTGCTGGTGGTCAGCGGAGTCTTCGTGATCGCCTGGACGCGCGACTCCGGTGGCGACCAAACCGCTGCTCCCGCACCGCAGGCCGCCGAGGCACAACCGGCCTGGCGGCCGATCGCCGACGCGCGCGTCGCCCGCGACGCGGTGGCCGCCACCCAGGCTGACGGCACTATCTGGGTCTTCGGCGGCCTCGGCGCCGATGGCCGCGTCAGCGGCAGGCACGAGGGCTACGACCCCGCGATCGACAGCTGGAAAAGTGGTGAGGACCTGCCCGTCCCCGTGCAGCGCGCGATGGCGGTGACATGGCGGGAGAACCCGGTGGTGCTCGGCGGATGGCGCGCGGAAGGGGCCGACGCGAAAATCGCGACCGATCGGGTGTGGCGCGTCGTCAACAGTCGCTGGACGGAACTGCCGCCGCTGCTACAACCGCGGGCCGCCGCGGCCGCCGCCGTGGTCGGTGACAGGATCGTCGTCACCGGCGGAGTGGACGCCGCGGGCAAGCTGCTGAACACGACGGAGGTCTTTGACGGCACCTCCTGGAAGCTCGGCGCGCCCATCCGGACCCCGCGTCAGATGTTGAGCGCGGCCTCCGACGACAAGCTGGTGTACGCGATCGGAGGCACCACGGGAAGCGCGGACGTGGCGACCGTCGAAGCGTACGACCCCGCCGCCGACACCTGGACGGCCCTGCCCGAACTCCCCGAAGCGCGAAGCGATTTCGGCATCGCGGCCACCGACGACCGATTGGTCGTGGTGGGCGGCATGTCCGGAGGGCAAGCGCTCAAGAGCGTGCGCGCGTTCGATCTGTCGACGACGACCTGGTCCGGTCTGCCCGACATGGGCACCGCGCGCCACGGTATGGCGGTGGCCGCGGTGGGCAGTCGCGTGTACGCGATCGGCGGCTCGACGGGCGCCGGCGACGGCAAGATCACCTCGTCGGCGGAGACGCTGAAACTTCCTGCACGCCAACCGCAACCGGCAGCGCAGTGGCGGGCGCTCCCGGACGCTCCGACGGCGCGGTTGATGATGGCGTGGACGGTGCTCGACGACAAGATCTGGATTGCAGGCGGTATCCGCGAGGGCGAGACCCTCGACACCGTCGAGACTTTCGACGCGCAGACGGAGGATTGGCAGCCTGCGCCGTCGCTGCCGATCGGACTGCACCACGCGACAGCCGCCACCTACAAGGGGGAGGTCGTCGTCCTCGGAGGCGCCACCGACAACATCGGGGAGCCGTCGGACAAGGTGTTCGCACTGCGCGACGGCAAGTGGACCGAACTTCCCGCTCTGCAGCACGGCCGTGCCGGCGCGGCGGCGGCCGTCGTCGGCGACAAGCTGGTGGTCGTCGGCGGGCAGAGCGACAAACAGCTCGTCGTACCGACGGAAGTGTTCGACGGTGAATCCTGGACTCAGGCCGCCGACATGCCCACCGCGCGTGAGCATCTGGCCGCGGTGTCCGACGACCGCTATGTCTACGCCGTGGGCGGGCGGTCACTGAGCGCTGATGAGAACACCGCCGCCTTCGAGCGGTTCGATCCGTCGTCGGGAGAGTGGGAGAAGCTGACGGACATGCCGACTGCCCGCGGCAGCTTCGGCGCCGCCTACATCGACGGCCGGATCGTCGCGGTGGGCGGAGAGGAGCCGACGCGCGTGCTGGCGACGGTCGAGATGTACGACATCGCCAACGGGACGTGGACGACGGCGGCGCCCATCGGGACTCCGGTGCACGGCCAGGTGGTGGCCGCCGTCGGTCCGACGCTGTACTGCATCGGCGGCGCCGACCGGCCGACCCACGAAGGACCTGTCGCCACCGTCGAGGCCCTCGACTTCACGTAGCACGCAGTTGTGCGAGGGTGACGGCGCCGCGCCGCAGCGCCTCATTGGCCAGCCGGACCCGGCGATCGCCTTCGGCCGGGATGGCGAACTTGTCGTAGAGGTTCTGCAGATGCTGTTTGACCGCGGCCTCGGTGACGAACAGCTCGCCCGCCATCCGGCGCACCGACGCGGGTTCGGGGAACGGGTCGTCGGAGACCAGGGGTCTGCACAACACCACGAGGACATCGAGTTCGCGGCGGGTCAGCCGGGGCGGCGGTTCGACGGCTTGGGCGGTCACCGTCTCCTCGTCGAGCTTGCCGTCCCCGCTGTCCCTCACCTCCCAGAAGACCAACCGCGACTTGCCGAGACGCACCTCGTCACCGGACCGCAGCACGCGTTCGGCGCTGATCCGCTCGCCGTTGAGGTAGGTGCCGTTGCGGCTTCCGAGATCCCTTATGGACCAGGCGAATCCGAGGTTCTCCAGAACGGCGTGCAACCGTGAGACGGTTTCGTCATGCTCCAGCGCCACCGCGTTGGTGGACGCCTTACCGAGGGTCACCCGCTCACCGCTGAGCGCAACCAACTCCCGCCCCGACGGCCTCGAGATTTCCAGGTGCGACGACATGGGACCTCCTATCGAGGCAATTCTGGCCCAGACAGGAGGTCCCTGGTCGACGAACGCTACGGCCGATTGGTGAACTTCTTGTAGGCGCGGATGACCCGCTTGGCCTGGGCCGACTCGAACAGCGGCGGCCAGGGCCATTCGCTGTGTTCGCGGCCCCGCGGCGCCTTGAGGAAGGCCAACCCCAGCACCAGCCCGAAAATCAGGTGTCCGACCAGCGTGATCGTCACCGTCGCGACGTTCAGTGGGAACATCATCTCCTCGCCACGCGGGGCCAGCGCGACCGTCGCCATCAACCCGGCCCACGTCGGGAACACCGCGAAGGCGACCGAGGCCAGCACCGCGTAGACGTTCTTCCACCGGTCGATGCCCAACGTGAACGCGACGACGAAGAACGCCACGCCCAGGCCGCCACCATCGCCGATGTAGCGCCACACATAACCGACCGCCGCGCTGCCCGCGGTGTCGGGCTCCCCGGTGACGAAGGATCCCATCACGGGGATGAAGTCGCCCATCAATCCCAGGACGTGCACCGCGAACAGCCGAGCGGCGTCGTAGACGATGCAGGCCACCATGCCTGCGATCAGGCCGCGCCCGACGAAGATGTCCATCCGATGCGGGGCGAACGCGATCAGCGCTCCCAGCACGGCGCACAGCGCGATCACGACGACCGACGTGACGTTCTGAGGTACCAAGCCGAACACGTCGACCGAGATGCCCAGGATCGGCATCGAAGCCAGCAGCATCACCAGCGAGAGTCGCGCGATGTCCCACTTGGTCGGCGGCTTCTTGACCTTGTTCAGGTCCACGTACCGCTGCCGCACGGTGCTGGTGACCTTGGCGACGACCGGCAGTTCCAGGGCACGCAGCCGGACCGTCTTGCCGTCGAAGGCGCTGACGGCCTTCGGCAGCGGCTTCGTCGGCGCAGCGACAGGACGCAACCGCGTCGTCTTCACCTCGGGGCGAGAGACGGGTACGGGCCGGGGCCGCACCGGCAGATCGCCGGGACGCAGCCGCACCGTTTCGTCGGGGCGGGTGGTTGCGGTCGGTGCTGTCGCGGTCATGGGGCTTCCTTGGCTCGGAGGGACGAGTTCATCGTCGCGGGGAGGCCTCGATGTCGTAATCGCCTGAGCGTCAGAGTTCTTGCCGAGTGGGGAAGGTTTTCCTATCCGCCGAGTAAGGCGACAGAGCTCGCAGCCGCACCGAGGGCGTGGCGCTTTTCGTCCGGAGAATCCGAGAAACGAAAAGAGGAGTAGGGTCGAAGGTTCCGGGGGTACAGCCACAAGCCCTTCACGTGCATCACCCTTTGAAGGTGATCTTGAAAATGACGCCAACCGATGCCGCCGGCACGCCCACGCTCATACGGTCACATATCGAAATCACCGATCCCGCAACCGCGAACCAGTACCTTGGCGACGCCTACGGCGTCTGCCTGCAGCTATCTAGCCAATCTTGGTCTTCGTCCAAAGGTGTTCTGCTAAGCCACACGCGCGTCTCCGTCGGTCCATTGACGATCGACGACATTTATGTCGCTGGATACCTGGAGGCCCGGGCCGACGCACCGAACAAGGTCGTCGCCGTCTGGCCAACCGGTGGGCGGGTGAGTAGCGCGTGTGAGGGCTTCGAGTGCCGCGCCGCGAAGGATGACGTCGCGCTGCTGTCGCAGCCTTATCTGCCCTTTATGGCACGGTCCGAGGATCTGCGGGCGACCGCGGTCGTGTTGAATCCTTCGCTCGTGGTCGGCGTAGCCAACGGCATGTCTTTCGGTGAGGTCGAGGGCCCGATCCGCTTCTTCCGTTTGACGCCGGTCGGCGCCGCCGCAGCGCGGCTGTGGAAGAACACGGTCGTGTACGTGAAAGAAAACGTGCTCGCCGATGACGCGCTGGCGACACCGTTGGTCGTCGGCCACGCCACGCGCCTGCTGGCCGCGGTGACGTTGTCGACGTTTCCGAACTCGGCGCGGGTTCCTCGGTCGTGCTCACACAACCACACCGATCACCAGCCGGTTCTGCTTCGTCGTGCGATCGAGTTCATCGACGCGAATGTGCAGAGGGACATCGGCCTGACAGATATCGCCGAAGCCGTCCACGTCACACCCCGGGCGGTGCAGTACATGTTCAGGCGCCACCGCGCCACCACACCCCTTCAGTACCTGCGCAGGGCTCGGTTGAACTACGCGCACCGGGAACTTCTGGCAGGACGGCAAGGCGCCACCGTCACCGAGATTGCAGCCCGATGGGGGTTCGCGCACACGGGTCGGTTCGCGGTGCTGTACCGACAAATGTACGGCCAGAGCCCGCACATCACGCTGAACAGCAGCGGTTCACGGCGTCACGTTCTCCGGTCCAATCACCGCCCACACCGTCTTGCCTGACGTCGTCGGCGCGTTCCCCCAGCTGCGACAGAGCGCCGCGACGATCCGCAACCCCGACGGTCGTCCCGTGGCTGTGGCCGCTTCCCTGAGTAGGGCGGGAGCGCGGCTTGTGTCGTTGACGGCGACCGCCACCGAGTGACCGCTGCACTCCACCCGCAGACCGGGAGCGCTGTCGGTGTGCTGCAGGACGTTTTCGACCAACGTCGTGACCACGACCTTCACCGTCGAGACCATCTCCGTGCGGGCCCAGGTCGTCAGCCACTCTGCACTCAGTTCCCTGGCTCGCTGAAGGCTGGGTAGCGCGGCGGGCAGCTCGGCGCGTGCCCGCCTGCGAAGTCGAGGCGTGCTGGTCGCATTGAGTCGGTCGATGGCGGACCCAGCGCAGGCGAAGACCGGTACGTGGCGGGTGACGCCGGCGTCATCGATGGCAGCGCGCGTCGAAGTATCCCCACACAGCAGCACCACGGGCACGCCGGGCCACCGGTCGACGTGCCGTCGGGCGCTGCTGAACACCGCCCAGGCAGAAGCGGCTGGAACGTCGATACCGGCGATGTCGACCAAGACTGCCTGCGGTTCGTCGAGCGCTGTCTGGATGATCTGATCGCGCAGCGAGCGATACGTGCTGCCGTCCAGCACGCCGCGAGGCCTCAAGACGACTGCCGAACCGTAAGGAGCTGTTGACACTTCGACGCCCTGCATTGCGAGTCGTCTACCCGCTTCGGCGGTGCGCAAATCGAGTCAGAGCTTGGCGATGACCTTCTCGGCGAACTTCTCCAGGTGACGGATCTTGGTGCCTAGCGGTTCTGCGTCCGGTCCGGTGATGTAGGGCATCCGGAACCCGACGATGACGTCGGTGACGCCTTTGTCTTCGAGTCGTTTGATGCCGTCGGGCGTGTACGCGTCGGCGGAGATCACGTGAATCTCGAACGGCCCGGTACTGCCTTCTTCTTCGCGAAACTGCTTGAGCTGCTTGAGGAGTCGGTCCAGCTCCTCGGCGTCGCCGCCACCGTGCATCCAGCCGTCATTGCGTGCGGCCCGCTTGAGCGCGGCGTCGGCGTGGCCCCCGATGAGGATCGGGATCGGTTCGGTGGGCGCCGGCGTCATCTTCGTTTTCGGGATGTCGTAGAACTCGCCGTGGAACTCGAAGTACTCGCCGGTGGTCAGCCCCCTGATGATCTCGATGCACTCGTCCATGCGCTTACCGCGCCTGGCGAACGGCACATCCATCAGCTCGTAATCCTCGGGCCACGGGCTGGTGCCGACGCCCAGGCCGAGACGGTTCCCGAACAGAGCGGCCAGCGAGCCGGCCTGTTTGGCCACCAGCGCGGGCGGCCGGATGGGGAGCTTGAGGACGAAGAAGTTGAACCGCAGCGTGCTGGTGACCGCGCTCAGCGCGCCTGCGAGCACGAACGCCTCGATGAACGCCTTGCCGTCGAGGAATTCGCGGCTGCCGTCCGGGGTGTAGGGGTATCTGGAGTCCGACTCGAACGGGTAGGCGACGCTGTCGGCGATCGTCATCGCGTGGTAGCCGGCCGCCTCTGCGGCTTGTGCCAGTGGAATGTAGAACGTCGGATCGGTCATCGCTTCGGCATAGGTGAACCGCACACGGAAATACTAGAACGTGTTCTAGTTCTTGGTTTAGGTATTGGCGCATCGGGAATCTGGACGCCGTGAGTGCGGCCAAAGCTATGTACAAACCCCTTTCGATGATGAGCGCCGTCGCGGGCGGACTCATCGCCGGCAAGATCTTCACCGAGATCTGGCAACGGATGCACCCGGACGACGAAGAGCCGGATCCGGAGGACCTCAACCGGTCGACGCGGGAGGTGTTCATCGCCGCCGCGATACAGGGCTTGCTCGTGGGCGTGGTGCGCGCGGCGCTGGCGCGCGGCCAGGCGAAGAGCTTCCAGGCGTTGACCAACGAGAACCCCGAGTAACGGTCAGCGACCCAGCTCGTCGCGGACGCGATGGTGGCACGGTTGCGCCGGCCTAGCCGTTCAACGGGTAGGGCGGTGCGCCGACGCCCGCAACACAGTGCGTGCCCCACGGCGTCACCTCGGTCAGCTGGCCCTCTGCGGTGCAGTCGGCGATCGAGATGCGCACGGCCTGGGGCAGCCGGATCTCGGATGCCAGATCGAAAACCATTCCGCGCCAGTGGTATCGGCCGTCGATCGGATCGAGGTGACCGGTCAGGCGCACCCGCACGCCGTGATCGGTGTCGTTCATCCGGAGGGCCGCGAGGCCGTCATACACATCACTCATCGAGGCAGAAATCCGCTACGGCGCCACATCCGGCGGGCGATCGGCCCCATCAGATCGATCTCTTCGAAGAACGATGCCAGCGGCGCGAAACCGGCCTCTTTCCGACTTCGATGGTGGTTGTTGGCCAATGCCATCCGGCGGGCGGCACGGGCGTCGAGACCCATGCGCCGGTACGGGGCGGGGATGGTCAGCAGGTAGCGGTAGAACGGTCCTCCGACGCCGTGCAGGTTGCTCATCACGAATCGTTGGGTGAAGCCCATGTGAGGCCTGGTGCGACGCAGCCCGTCGCGCGCGTACTGGATGTGGCGCGCCTCCTCGGTCACGTGGATGCGCATGAGCCGCTGGACGATTGGCTGCAATTCGGGATTCTCGAGGATCTGGCGCTGCAGCGCGTCGAAGATCTCCTCGCCGACCAGTGCGGCACCCCACAGGATCGGTCCGCGGAACAGCAGCGGGAGTGCGTTGATGACGGCCCGCTGCCACCGGCGGGGCTGCACCGGGTCGGCGCCGAGCCGCTCGATCACTTTGCCGAACATGACCATATGCCGTGTCTCGTCACCGAGTTCGGTCAGCGAGTAGTGCGTCGATGACGCCCTCACATCCCGGTGCATCAGGTCGCGCAGGAGTGCCTGGTTGAGGATGTTCTCGAACCAGATACCCGCCGACAGGATGTTGACCAATTCCTGACGGGACAACTCAATCTGCTGCTCGCGGGTCATCGCGTCCCACAGCGGCGTGCCGTAGAGGGTCACGGTGTGCGGCGGCAGGAAGAATTTGTCGGGGTCAAGCGGTGCGTCCCAGTCGATGTCCACGGCCGGTGCATAGGACTTCTTGGCGGAGCCTTTGAGCAGGCGTTCTGCGATGTTTTCGCGCGTCGGGCGGGAGCTGCTGACCGGTGTCGTCATGGATTCACGGTAAGTAGGCCGCAGACTTAAGTCAATACCGGCGGTACCGCATACTTGCGGTAACGGTTGCGTTTGCCGGGGGCGGGTGAGGGTATCGGGTGGTATGCGAACCGACGAGGACGACAGGACTGCCCAGGCACCTGACCCCGACGATCCCCGCAAACCCGAGTCGCCGACCGATCTCACCCGGCCGTCCCTGCTGTATTCGATGCGCAAGGCGGTGCGCGAGTTCCAAAAAGACGAGTGCACGGACCTGGCCGCGGCGCTGACCTACTACGCAGTGCTGTCGATCTTTCCCGCGCTGGTGGTCATGGTGTCGCTGCTGGGCGTGTTCGGGCAGGGCAGGCGCACGGTGGACGCGCTGCTCGACATCGCCTCGGATGTGGCGCCCGCGTCGGCGTTGGACACCCTGCGGCCGACGATCGAACAACTCGTCAACGCGCCGACGGCCGGATTCGCGTTGGTGGCGGGCATCGTGGGCGCGTTGTGGACCGCGTCGGGTTACGTCGGCGCGTTCGGTCGCGCGATGAACCGCATCTACGAAATCGATGAGGGCCGACCGGTGTGGAAGCTGCGACCGGTGCAGCTGCTGCTGACACTGATCGGTCTGGTGATGGCGGCTGCCGTGGTGTTCATGCTCGCGGTCAGCGGACCGGTTGCCCAGGCGCTCGGCGATGCGATCGGGTTGGGCGATGCGGCGGTCACGGCGTGGAACGTGGTTCGGTGGCCGCTGATCCTGCTCTTTGTCGTGCTTGCGGTCGCGATCCTGTACTACGTCACACCCAACGTCCAGCAGCCGAAATTCCGATGGATCAGCGGCGGCGCGGCGCTCGCGATCGTCGTGTGGCTGCTCGCGTCGCTGGGGTTCGGGCTCTACGTGGCCAACTTCGGCAGCTACAACAAGACGTACGGCGCGTTGGCCGGTGTCATCGTGTTCCTTCTGTGGTTGTGGATCACGAACCTGGCGCTGCTGTTCGGCGCGGAGGTGGACGCCGAGGTCGAGCGAGGCCGTCAACTGCAGGCCGGTCTGCCCGCCGAGCACGAGTTGCAGTTACCGCCCAAGGACGACCACAACATCCGCAAGGAAGAGGCTGCCGAGAAGAAGGATGCCAAGCGGGCCAGGCGGCTACGTCTGTCCCGCGGGCGCAAACACTGAGGGCATACTCGCGGGCGTGACCCGTCGAATTCACGTCATCGGCATCGGCGCGGGCGACCCCGACTACGTCACCGCCCAAGCGGTGGCCGCGCTCAACGACACGCAGGTGTTTTTCGCGATGGACAAGGGATCCCGCACGCGAGGAGGACAAAATGCAGAAGCGAAGGACGACCTGGTGGCGCTGCGGCGACACATCTGCCAACGCTTCATCCGCGAGCCCGGATACCGCTTCGTCGAACTGTCCGACCCGCCGCGGGTCAGAGACGTCCCTGACGGGCCGGCGTACCGGCAAGCGGTGGCCGACTGGCACGCCGCGCGAGCGCGGGTGTGGGCCGACGCGATCGAGAACGAACTCGCGCCCGACGGCGTTGGCGGCTTCCTCGCGTGGGGCGACCCGTCGCTCTACGACAGCACCCTGCGCATCCTGGACACCGTCGCGATTCACGTCGACATCGACTGCGACGTCATCCCGGGCATCACCGCGATCCAGGCGCTCACCGCGCGACATCGCATCCCCCTCAACGACGTCGGCGAACCGGTGCTGGTCACCACCGGCAGACAACTGCGCGACCACGGCCTGACCGGAAGCGCGGTCGTGATGCTCGACGCCGACTGTTCGTTTCTGACGTGCCCGCCTGACACCCGCATCTGGTGGGGCGCCTATCTCGGTACACCCGACGAATTGCTGATGGCCGGCACCGTCGGTGACGTCGGTGAAGAGATCGCCCGGGTGCGCGCCGACGCGCGGCAGCGTCACGGCTGGATCATGGACACCTATCTGCTGCGGTCGGCGAACGCACACGGTTGACGGGTTGATTGCACGCACCGGGTGCGTGGGATCAACCCGTCAAAGCCCTCACTCGCCCCGGCGCTCGGGGTCGTTGCGCTGCATCCACAGCCGGTAGACCTCGATCGCGGCGTCGTCGGGCTGATAGCGCATCGGCAGCCGCCGTTCGTCCCAGTTCTTGGCGAATTCGTCGTAGAAGGTGTTGAGCTCGAAGTACTTTCGATCGTCGACGTAGTAGCGGGCGTAGTCGTCGCGGGTGGTCAGAAAGACGACTTCGTCGGGGGAGCAGTAGTACAACGAGCCCAGACACATCGGGCACGGGTGGGCGAGAACGTAGATGGTGGCGCCGGTCAGGTGCTCGGTGCCGAGCTTCGTGCACGCCTTCCGGATCGCCAGGATCTCGGCGTGTGCGGTCGGATCATGCGTCTGGGCAACCTGATTGGCGCTCTCGGCCAGCACCTCACCGTCTCTGGCGATGACGGTCGCGAACGGGCGACCGCCCTCCTCGACGTTTCGTCGTGCCAGATCCACGGTCCGTTGTACGAAATCCACGGCTGCCCCTTCGGTTCATCGACTCGTTTAGGCTAATGCGATGTCGTTCCTCTTGCGGGCCGCTTTGACCGGCATCGCGCTGTGGGTGGTGACGCTGCTCGTCCCAGGAATCAGGTTCGTGGGGGCCGAATCGCAACTGCAGGAAATCGGCATCATCTTCGTCGTCGCGGTGGTCTTCGGTCTGGTCAACGCGATCATCAAGCCGATCGTGCAGATCATCTCCATCCCGCTCTACATCCTGACTCTCGGCCTGATCCACATCGTCATCAACGCGTTGATGTTGTGGATCACGTCGTGGATCACCGAGCACACGACGCACTGGGGCCTCTACATCGACGACTTCTGGTGGACGGCGATCTGGGCCGCGATCGTGCTGTCGATCGTGAGTTGGCTGCTGTCGCTGGTCACTGGTGGTGCCGTGCGACGCGATTGACCGGCACACTGGAACCATGCCCGAACTTCCCGAAGTCGAAGCACTCGCCGACCACCTGCGCCGCCACGCCGTCGGCCAGACGGTGGGACGCATCGACGTATCGGCGTTCTCGGTGCTCAAGACCTTCGACCCGCCGATCACCGCGCTCCACGGTCAGACCGTCACCGGAGCCGACCGGTGGGGGAAGTACCTCGGTCTGAAGGTCGGCGATCTGCACCTGATCACCCATCTGTCGCGCGCGGGGTGGTTGCGCTGGTCGGACAAGCTGGCGGCGGCGCCGCTGAAGCCGGGCAAGGGGCCAATCGCGTTGCGTGTACACCTCGGGCCCCCGGGCGAGGGCGCGGGTTTCGACCTCACCGAGGCCGGCACACAGAAACGGCTCGCGGTGTGGGTGGTCGACGATCCGGTCAAGGTTCCCGGCATCGCCACGCTGGGTCCCGACGCGCTGTCGCTGGGGCCCGACGACCTCGCCGGGTTGCTCGCGGCCAACAGGGGGCGGATCAAGACGGTGATTACCGACCAGAAGGTCATCGCGGGTATCGGCAACGCCTACAGCGACGAGATTCTGCACGTCGCGCGGATCTCCCCGTTCGCGACGGCGGCCAAGCTGACCGACGCGCAGCTGTCGGCGCTGCACGACGCGATGATCGGTGTGCTCTCCGATGCGGTGACCCGCTCGGTGGGCCAGCAGGCCGCGACGCTCAAGGGTGAGAAGCGGTCCGGCCTACGCGTGCACGCTCGAGCCGGGCTGCCCTGCCCCGTCTGCGGCGACACCGTGCGCGAAGTGTCGTTCGCAGACAAGTCGTTTCAGTACTGCCCGACGTGCCAGACGGGCGGCAAGGTGCTCGCCGATCGGCGGCTGTCGCGGCTACTCAAGTGAGCTTGCAGTACGACCGGGTGGCCGCCGACAGCGCGTGCCGGTAGAGCGGGTCGAGTTGGCGGGCGTTGACGACGGCGTCGATCGCGTGTTTGAGTTCGAACGTGCAGTTCGGTGCGTGCAGCGAATTCCACTGCTGCGCAATCTCATCGACCATGGCCTTGTTGAACTCGTCGATCTGCGAACGTGTCGCGTTCAGGTCGGGTGCGGTGTTAGGGGCGGAGGCGGGGTCGAACTTCCACTGACCGAAGCGGGTGTACTCCACACCCTCGGTGGCGTCGATCTGGTTGGTGAAGACCGCGCGCACATACCCCTGGTCGATGCCGCGCGCGGAGGCGTCGGCGGCGACAGCATCCAGGACAGCATCGGCGCGCTGCCGGTCCGTGATCGGCCCGCCGTTGATCCACTTGGCGGCCGCGACATCGTCGGCCGTCGCCAGGCGCTGCGCAGCGGTGTCGACCAACCGGTAGAGCCCAGAAGCGGGTTGACCGGCGGCGACCCCAGGGGAGAGCGCGACGAACAGGGCCACGAGCAGGAATGTAGCGCTCCGCAAAAGAATCATGCGGTCATTCTGACGGCGATTCCCTCGCTTAGTCTGTCGGGGTGACTCGGCAGAAGATATTGATCACCGGTGCGAGCTCCGGGCTGGGCGCCGGGATGGCCCGCGCATTCGCCGCAAAGGGCCGTGACCTGGCGTTGTGTGCCCGGCGCATCGACCGACTCGATGAACTCAAAGCCGAGCTGCTCGAGCGGCATCGCGGGATCAACGTCGCTGTCGCCGCCCTCGACGTCACCGATCACGAGCAGGTGCCCAAGGTGTTCGCCGAGCTCAGCGATGAACTCGGCGGCATCGACCGCGTCATCGTCAATGCCGGCGTGGGCAAGGGTGCGCCGCTGGGCTCGGGCAAACTGTGGGCGAACAAAGCCACCATCGAAACGAATCTCGTTGCGGCACTTGTCCAAATCGAGACCGCGCTCGAGATGTTCAAGAAGGCCGGCAGCGGACACCTGGTGCTGGTTTCGTCGGTTCTCGGAAACAAGGGCGTGCCCGGCGTCAAGGCCGCCTACGCCGCCAGCAAGGCCGGCGTGTCGTCGCTCGGGGAATCCTTGCGCGCGGAGTACGCGCACGGGCCGATCAAGGTCACGGTGCTCGAACCCGGTTACATCGAGTCCGAGATGACGGCGAAATCGCAGTCGACGACGTTGATGGTGGACAACGAAACCGGCGTGCGGGCAATGGTCGCCGCGATCGAACGCGAAAGTGGGCGCGCGGCGGTTCCGTGGTGGCCGTGGGCCCCGCTGGTCAAAGTCCTGCGGGTACTGCCGCCGCAACTGACAACGCCGTTCGCCTGAGCCTCCGTGTAGAGGCTGGCGCTTGGGGGAACCCGCAGCGCTAGTTCCTAGAGGAGGTATCTATGAGGGTGCTGTTGACCGGGGGTACCGGGTTTGTCGGGGCGTGGACGGCGAAAGCGGTGGCCGATGCGGGTCACCAGGTGAGGTTTCTGGTCCGCGATCCGGCCCGGCTCAAGACGAGCGCCGCGGAGATCGGCGTCGCGACCGACGACTACGCCGTAGGCGACATCGCCGACGCCGAGTCGACCGCCGCGGCGATGGATGGTTGCGACGCCGTAATCCACTCGGCGGCAATGGTTTCAGTGGACCCTCGGCAGGCCGACAAGATGCTGCGGACCAACCTCGACGGTGCCCACAACGTGCTCGGTGTGGCTGCGGAACGTGGCCTCGACCCGATCATCCACGTCTCCAGCTTCACGGCGTTGTTCGACCCCAACTGCAGCGTTCTCCATGCCGACCTCCCGGTGGTGGGCGGGTCCGACGGCTACGGGAAGTCGAAAGCGGAGGTGGAGAAGTACGCGCGAGGCCTCCAGGATGCGGGTGCGCCGGTGAGCATCACGTACCCGGGCATGGTGCTGGGGCCGCCGGCGGGCAACCAGTTCGGTGAAGCGGCAGAAGGTGTTCAAGCCGCGGTCCAGATGCGTGGGGTGCCGGGCCGCGGTGCCGCGTGGATCGTGGTCGACGTTCGAGACCTGGCCGCGTTGCATGCGGCGTTACTCGAGCCGGGCAAGGGACCACGCCGATATATGGCCGGCGGCAAGCGAGTTCCGATCGCCGACCTGGCGACGATGATCGGGAAGGCGGCGAACATGTCGCTGCGGGTGTACCCGGTACCGGATACGTTGTTGCGCAACATCGGAAAGGTAGTCGACGTCGTGGGCCCGCTTCTGCCCTTCGACGCGCCGGTCACCGCGGCGGCGATGCAGTACTACACGCAGATGCCGTCGTCTGACGATTCGCCCAGCGAGACCGAACTGGGAATCTCGTACCGCGATCCCCAGGAAACGCTGGCGGACACCGTTTCCGGGTTGAGACGAGTCGGAAGGCTGTGACCGGTGCCTCATCCGGCGAAGAAAGTTTGAAGGTTTCAGTAAACCCCTGACGTGGTAGCCCTCAGGACATGAACGTGAAACTGACGAAGATGATGCCCCTGTTGTTCTCGGGCGCCGCGGCAGTTGCCTTCGCAGTCGCGCCGGTGGCCGGTGCGCAGCCGGCGCCTCCTCCGTGTCTGAATGCCGACGGCACCCCGTGTGCGGTGACCGGCAACATCGACGCCTCTCCCGGTGGCGGTGCTGACGTGAACGTTCCCGGTGGTCCGCAAGGCACCGCTGATGGCGGCGGTGCGGCCGGTGTGATCCCCGGTGGCCCCGGTGGTAAGGCCGGACCCGGCGGCGCAAGCGGCTCGCTGGCTCCGAACGGACCTGGCGGAACAGCCGGCCCCGGTGGCGCGAGCGGCTGCCTGCCGAACGTCGGCTGCATCAACATCCCTGCCCCGTAACCACTAGCCAGCTCCATCCAGCGCCCAGCCAACGCGGCGCACGCTCTTCGCTGAGCGTGCGCCGCGTTGCTTTTCTGTAGGGACCCGGGCTTCAACGCCGAACGTGCGGTTTCCTCCGCATCCGAGGGCGTGTCACGTATGAATCCGCACCTTCGCGTAGCTAGGCACGTTCCAACGGTTTGACATTTTGTTGGGTTTTCCCAACACTGTGTTGTGTGAGTCCGGTGAAAAGGGGAAAAACGCTCCCCATCCACAACCGCATCGGTGTCCTGCGCGCAGAGCGTCGGATGACCCGAGCCGAGCTCGCCGCGCTGATCGACGTGAACCCGCAGACGGTCGGCGCGCTCGAACGTGGCGACCACTATCCGAGCCTGGACCTGGCGTTCCGGATCTGCGATGTCTTCGGTCTCCCCGTCGAGGCGGTGTTCTCCCGAACGGAGTTCACCCCGTTGTCCACCGAGCTCTACCGCACGAACACCCGATCGCAAGGAGGAGACCGAGATGTCCCCGTCGACCCGGCAGGCTGACCACACGTTGCTCGACCGCTACCAGGAGTCCCGCACCCGGCGGTTCCTCAAAAGAGAGCGCACATACGCGAATCTGCTTCCCGGCTGGCGCACGCAGTCCCGGCGGCGGCTTCTCGTCGTGGGTTTGGCCATCACGTTCGCGTTCCTGTTCGCGGTGAGCGTCTTGAGCGCATTCGGACTGCGGTGGGCACCCCTGCTCTGGCTGGGAGTGTGCATCGTCTTCCTCCCGCTGTGGACGATGCTGCAGATCGTGTCTGGCAGGCAGGGCGACGCCCCGGAGGCCGCACTCGACGAATACGAGGTGCAGCAGCGCAACAGTGCCCGCTCGATCGGTCTGACGATCACCCAGTACCTGATGCTGATCCCGATCGGCTACCTCCTCGTCGCGTCGATCTATCTGCAGGACACCGACACCGACGTGGCCTACTCGGGCGCGCTGATGTCGTTGGCCGTCCTGGTGTTCGGCGGTTGCGCGCCGGCGATGATCCTGGGCTGGTCCCGGCCGGACCCCGACGCCTGAACCGCGTTCAGAATCCCTGCGTCGGTAGAGTCGGCGACAGCCGTAGAAAGGATCCCGATGCTCGCCCTGACCACCTGGACCGGAGGACTGCTCGTCGCGACAGGGGTGATCGCGTACTTCGCCAGCGGGGCGGTCAGCGTCACCGCCCTGATTCCGGCCTTCGTCGGCATCCTCCTGCTCATCGCCGCCCTGATCGGGCGCCGCTCCGATCAAGCCCGCAAGATCGCAATGCACGCCGCCCTGGTGATCGCGCTGCTCGCCGCGCTCGGCGCGCTGCGCAACGTGTTCGGTCTTGGCGAGGTGTTCGCGGGCACGGCCGAGCGACCCGCAGCCGTCATCACGAGCACCATCATGTTCGTTCTGCTGCTGGTGTACTTGATCGCCGGTGTGCGCTCCTTCGTGAAGGCCCGCGCGGCACGCTGAGTCAGGCGGATCGTCCGCGTTCGCTGCGGTACCGGCGCACCAACGCGTCGGTCGAGGAGTCCGACTGTTCGGCGGGGGAGCCGTCGGCGGTGATGACCGGGAGCAGCGCCTTGGCTTGAGTCTTACCGAGTTCGACACCCCACTGATCGAACGAGTCGATACCCCAGACGACTCCCTCGGTGAACACCTGGTGTTCGTAGAGTGCGATCAACTGTCCGAGCACCGACGGGGTCAACTGGGTCGCGAGGATCGACGTGCTGGGCCGGTTACCCGGCATCACCTTGTGCGGCACCACATCCGGCGGAGTGCCTTCGGCGGCGATCTCCTCGGCGGTCTTGCCGAATGCGAGGACCTGCGTCTGGGCGAAGAAGTTGCTCATCAACAGGTCGTGCATGCTGCCCTTGCCATCGGCGGTCGGCAGGTCGTCGGTGGGCTGTGAGAAGCCGATGAAGTCGGAAGGCACCAGACGCGTGCCCTGATGCAGCAGTTGATAGAACGCGTGCTGGCCGTTGGTTCCCGGTTCGCCCCAGAAGATCTCACCGGTGCTCGTGGTGACCGGCGTACCGTCGGCGCGCACCGACTTGCCGTTCGACTCCATCGTCAGCTGCTGCAGATAGGCGGCGAAGCGGGCCAGGTCATTCGAATACGGCAGCACCGCACGGGTTTCAGCGCCGAAGAACTCGTTGTACCAGAGCCCGATCAGTCCGAGCAGCGCAGGTACGTTGGACTCCAGCGGTGCGGTGCGGAAGTGCTCGTCGACGATGTGGAACCCGGACAGGAACTCGGCGAACCGCTCGCGGCCGATCACCGCCATCACGCTCAAGCCGATCGCGCTGTCGACCGAATACCGGCCGCCGACCCAGTCCCAGAATCCGAACATGTTCTCGGTGTTGATGCCGAAATCGTCGACCAGCTTCTTGTTCGTCGATACCGCCACGAAATGCCGTGACACCGCGGCGTTTCCGAGCGCATCGGTCAGCCAGCGACGCGCCGCCGTCGCGTTGGTCAGCGTCTCGAGCGTCGAGAACGTCTTCGACGCGACGATGAAAAGCGTTGTCGCAGGGTCGAGCCCGTCGAGGGTGGCGACCAGATCGGCAGGGTCGACGTTGGAGACGAACCGCGCCGAGATGCCCGCGTCGGCATAGTGCCGTAACGCGAGGGTGACCATCGCCGGTCCGAGGTCCGACCCGCCGATGCCGATGTTGACGACGGTCTTGATCGCCTCGCCCGTTGCGCCGGTCCACTCGCCGCTGCGCAACCGGTCGGTGAAGTCACCCATCTTGTCGAGCACCTCGTGCACGTCGGCGACGACGTTCTGCCCGTCGACGACCAGTTGGGCACCGCGCGGCAACCGCAAGGCGGTATGCAGGACGGCGCGGTCCTCGGAGGTGTTGATGTGCACGCCGGAGAACATCGCGTCACGCTTCTGCTCCAAGCGCGCCGCGCGGGCCAAATCCACCAGCAGGCTCAGCGTCTCGCGCGTGACCCGATGCTTGCTGTAGTCGATGTAGAGGTCGCCGACCGTCATGGCGAGCTCGGTGCCGCGGGCCGGATCCTCGGCGAACAACTCGCGCAGGTGTTTCGCACCGATATCACCGTGATGCCGCTGCAACGCCTGCCACGCCGGAGTCGCGGTGATATCGGGTATCTGGTCGGAGTCGGCACTCATGAACATGACCCTAGTGCGGCGAAATGGCCAAAGGTGTACAGAAGAGTTATGGATACCGCGAAGCTGCTGTCGTCAGTGCCCACCGGACTGTGGATCGGTGGTGAGGAACGCGAGAGCGCGTCCACCTTCGATGTGCTCGACCCGTCCGACGACTCGGTGATCGCCTCCGTCGCCAACGCGACCGCCGACGATGCGATCGCCGCGCTCGACGCCGCGTGCGCCGTGCAGGCCGAGTGGGCGGCCACCGCCCCGCGCGAACGCGGCGAGATCCTGCGCGCGGTGTTCGAGAAGATCACCGAACGCGCCGAGGACATCGCGACGCTGATGACTCTCGAGATGGGCAAGGTGCTGCGCGAGAGCATGGGCGAGGTCACCTACGGCGCCGAGTTCTTCCGCTGGTTCGCCGAGGAAGCGGTGCGAGTCGCGGGCCGTTACACCCAGAGCCCCGCGGGCAGCGGACGTGTCCTTGTCACCAAACAACCGGTCGGGCCCTGCTATGCGATCACGCCGTGGAACTTTCCGCTGGCGATGGGCACCCGCAAGATCGGCCCGGCGTTCGCGGCCGGGTGCACGATGATCGTCAAGCCCGCGCAGGACACGCCGCTGACGATGCTGTTGCTGGCCAAGCTGATGGACGAGGCGGGTCTGCCCAAGGGCGTGCTGTCAGTGCTCCCGACGAAGAACGCCGGCGACGTCACCGCCGCGCTGATCGACGATGGCCGGTTGCGCAAGCTGACCTTCACCGGTTCGACCGGGGTGGGCAAAACGCTGGTCAAACAGTCGGCCGACAAACTGCTGCGCACGTCGATGGAACTGGGCGGCAACGCCCCGTTCGTGGTATTCGACGACGCCGACGTCGACGCCGCCGTCGAGGGCGCCATCCTGGCCAAGATGCGCAACGGTGGCGAGGCGTGCACGGCGGCCAACCGTTTCCACGTCGCGAACTCGGTGCGCGCGGAGTTCACCGACAAACTGGTCAAGCGGATGAGCGAGTTCACCCTCGGCAAGGGCATCGACGAGTCGGCCACACTCGGGCCGCTGATCAACGCCAAGCAGGTCGCCACCGTCGAGGATCTGGTGTCCGACGCGGTGTCGCGGGGCGCAACCGTCGCGGTCGGCGGCGTCGCCCCTGACGGTCCCGGCAGCTTCTATCCGGCCACGGTGCTGGCCGACGTGCCCGCCGACGCCCGCATCCTCTCCGAGGAGGTGTTCGGCCCCGTCGCGCCGATCACCGGTTTCGACACCGAGGAGGAGGGCGTCGCCGCGGCCAACAACACCGAGTACGGGCTGGCCGCCTACATCTACACCCAGTCGCTGGACCGCGCGCTGCGCGTCGCCGAAAGCCTCGAGTCCGGCATCGTCGGCATCAACCGCGGCGTGGTCTCCGACCCAGCCGCGCCGTTCGGCGGCGTCAAGGAGTCCGGCTTCGGGCGCGAGGGCGGGTTCGAGGGCATCGAGGAGTACCTCGAGGTGAAATACATCGCGCTGACGAAGTAGTTCGACACGCCGCCGCGCCTGCCGCGGCACGTCGGCTCGCACGGGCAAGATTTCGCAAGTGAATGCGCGTCGCTCCGTCGCGCCCGCTGATCGCCGCCCGCTGTCAGTACATCCCTCCTCGCGTGCGCATCGGCGTGGCGAGATCCCCGCCCTCGACGGCATCCGCGCCGTCGCCGTCGCCCTCGTGCTCGCCGACCACGGCGGCATTCCCGGCGTCGACGGCGGCTTCCTCGGCGTCGATGTGTTCTTCGTGCTCAGCGGCTTCCTGATCACCTCGCTGCTGCTCGACGAGCACGCACGCACCGGTCGAATCCAGCTGCGCGACTTCTGGATACGTCGCGCCCGGCGGCTGTTGCCCGCCCTGCTGGTGATGGTGCTCGCGGTGGTGGCGGCGCGGGAGTTCTTCTCCACGGAGGCGATCGCCAACCTGCGCGACGACGCCGTCGCGTCGTTCTTCTGGGTGGCCAACTGGGCGTTCGTCGTCCAGCGCACCGATTACTTCTCCCAGGGCGCACCACCTTCGCCGCTGCAGCACACCTGGTCGTTGGGGGTCGAGGAGCAGTACTACCTGCTCTGGCCGCTGGTGCTGATCGCCGTCGCGTTCGTCTTCTGTCGTCGCAACCCGACCCATCTGCGATGGGCGGTTCTGGGGGTCGCCGCCGCGGGGGCGATCGCCTCGGCGGCGGCGGCGATTCTGTTGATCGACGACGGGACGCTGAACCGGATCTACTTCGGCACCGACACCCGCGCGCAGGCACTGCTCGTCGGCGCTGCGGCGGCCGCCCTGCTGGTGCGCGACTGGACCACCGTGACGCTGGCCGGGCCGGTGATCAGGACCCGATGGCTGCGTGGGGTCGCCCGCGCGGTGTCCGTCGTCGGTGTCGTCGTCCTGGGGTTCGCGGTGCACATGGCGACCGGCAGTGCCGGGGACTTCCGAAACGGCCTGTTGATCATCGTCGCGCTCGCCGCCGCCTGCGTGATCGGTGCGGCGGCGATGGATCAGGAAGGACCGGTCGCGCGGGTGCTGGCGTGGCGGCCGCTGGTGTGGCTGGGCGCGATCTCCTACGGCGTCTACCTGTGGCACTGGCCGATCTTCCTGGCGATCAACGGCGAGCGCACCGGGTGGTCCGGCTGGTCGCTGTTCGCGATGCGGTGTGCGGCGACGCTGGCGATCGCGACGCTGTCGTGGTGGTTGCTCGAACAACCTATCCGGCGCTGGCGGCCGGTGATCGTGCCGATGCTGCCGTTGGCCGGTGCGACGGCCGCCACCGCCGCGGTGATCACGATGACCGTGCTGCCGGTCGGCGTGCCGTCAGGACCGCCGATGGAGGACCCGAGCATCGACTCCGCGGCGCTGGTGGCGCCGGAGGTGCCGATCCCCGTGGAGCGGAGCGCCGACCGCGATCCGAACACCAGGACCGTCGCGGTGTTCGGCGACTCGGTGGCCTGGACGTTGATGCGCTACCTGCCGGACACACCGGGTCTGAGGTTCACCGACTATACGACGATCGGATGCGGCATCGCGCGCGGCGGACCGTATCGCTACGTCGGCCAGACGCTGAACCAGAAGCCCGCCTGCGACACGTGGCCGAGCAGGTGGTCGGAGCGGGTCAAGCACGACCGGCCCGACGTGGTGCTGCTGATCGTGGGCCGGTGGGAAGTCGTCGACCGGATGAACGAAGGCCGCTGGACCCACATCGGCGAATCGACGTATGACGCGTACCTGCGCGCCGAGCTCAACCGCGCGCTCGACATCCTGTCCTCGACCGGCGCGCGCGTCGTCGTCACGACCGAGCCCTACAACCGCCGCGCCGAGAAACGCGACGGCAGCCTGTACCCGGAGGACGATCCAGATCGGGTCGACGACTGGAACGCGTTGCTGCGCAGCGCCGTCAAGTACCGCTCGAACGTCACCGTGCTCGACCTGAACCGCAAGCTCGGCCCGAACGGCGGCTACACCAACTGGATCGACGGCATCCGCATCCGCAGCGACGGCGTGCATCCCACGCCGGAGGCGGTCGAATGGTTGACGCCGTGGCTGACCGACGCGCTGCGTTGACCGGCGATTTCGGTGTCGACAGTCGCGCTCACCGTAACCAACTACACCGAAATCACCCGGGAGGTCAGTGGCCGAGGCGGCCGCGGCCCAGCCGCAGCAACAGCATTGCGAGGTCTTTGCCGTCGGGGCCGAGTTCGCTGTAGCGCTCGATCACCTTCATCTCGCGGCTGTGAACCAGGCGGGTTCCGCCGGAGGCCATCCTCGCCTGACCGATCAACTTCGACACCTCGGTGCGGCGCTTCACGGCAGCGAGAATTTCGGCGTCCAGCCGGTCGATCTCCCGGCGCAGGTTATCGATATCGGGCACAGTCTCAGTTCCGGTCGTCATGGGTGTCACCGCCTCGTGGAGCTCTCGGGAAGCAGCGAGCCCACGGGCGCCGCGGATCGGTACCCGTAGATGAATCGCTGTTTGCTGAGCACGGGACAAAGTGTGCCACCAAACGCTGCGCCAGCGCAAAGCCGTGTGAAGTTCGGCCGCGGGCCGATGCGCGGTTCGGGCGCGGGCCGATGCGCGGCTCGACCGCTGAATTCGATGCGCGGTTCGACCGCTGGGTTGATGCGCGGTTCGACCGCGGTCGTGTCCCTGCGCGGCGGTAAGTTCGATACCGACATGAGCGCACCGAACCTGATCGCACCCAACGGTGCCACCGAATCCGACCAACTGCTCGAGGGGCTCAACCCGCAGCAGCGCCGGGCCGTCCTGCACGAGGGCTCGCCGCTGCTCATCGTCGCTGGTGCCGGCTCGGGCAAGACCGCCGTGCTCACCCGCAGGATCGCCTATCTGCTGGCCGCCCGCGACGTCGGCGTCGGGCAGGTGCTGGCCATCACGTTCACCAACAAGGCCGCCGCCGAGATGCGCGAGCGGGTGGTGGGCCTGGTCGGGCCCCGCGCCCGCGCCATGTGGGTGTCGACGTTTCACTCCACCTGCGTGCGCATCCTGCGTAACCAGGCCTCCCTGATCAAGGGCCTCAATTCGAACTTCTCGATTTACGACGCCGACGACTCCCGTCGCCTGCTGCTGATGATCGGCAAGGACATGGGCCTGGACACCAAGCGGTATTCGCCGCGGCTGCTGTCCAACGCCATCTCCAACCACAAGAACGAGTTGGTCGGCCCGGAGCAGGCGGCGGCCGAGGCCTCGGAGGCGGGCGAGGAACTGCCCGGCATCATCGCCGAGGTCTACGCCGAGTACCAGCGCCGCCTGCGCGCGGCCAACGCGCTCGACTTCGACGACCTGATCGGCGAGACGGTCGCTGTGCTGCAAGCGTTTCCACAGATCGCCCAGTACTACCGGCGGCGGTTCCGGCACATCCTCGTCGACGAGTACCAGGACACCAACCACGCCCAGTATGTGCTGGTGCGGGAACTCGTGGGGACGGCCGCCTCGCAAGATGATCCAGCCGGGGTGCCGCCGGCCGAACTGTGTGTGGTGGGCGACGCAGACCAGTCGATCTACGCGTTCCGCGGTGCGACGATCCGCAACATCGAGGATTTCGAACGCGACTACCCGAACGCGACAACCATTCTGCTGGAACAGAATTACCGCTCCACGCAGAACATCCTCAACGCCGCGAACGCGGTGATCTCCCGCAACGCCGGCCGCCGCGAGAAGCGGCTGTGGACCGACGAGGGGGAGGGCGAGCTGATCGTCGGCTACGTCGCAGACAACGAGCACGACGAGGCGCGGTTCGTCGCCCAGGAGATCGACGCGCTTGTCGACGACGGTGGCAGTTACTCAGATGTCGCGGTGTTCTACCGCACCAACAACTCCTCGCGCGCGCTCGAAGAGGTGTTCATCCGTGCGGGCATCCCCTACAAGGTCGTTGGCGGAGTTCGGTTCTACGAACGCAGGGAGATCCGCGACATCGTCGCGTACCTGCGAGTGCTGGACAACCCCGGCGACTCGGTGAGCATGCGTCGGATCCTGAACACTCCGCGCCGCGGCATCGGCGACCGCGCCGAAGCCTGCGTCGCTGTGTATGCCGAGAACACCGGCCTGAGCTTCAACGACGCCCTGCAGGCGGCTGCCGAGGGCAAGGTGCCGATGCTCAACACCCGTGCGGAGAAGTGCATCTCGGCGTTCGTGGAGATGCTCGACGATCTGCGCGGCCGCCTCGACGGTGAGCTCGGCGAGTTGGTCGAGGCGGTGCTCGACCGCACCGGGTATCGCGCCGAACTCGAGTCGTCGAGCGATCCGCAGGATCTCGCGCGGCTGGACAACCTCAACGAGTTGGTCAGCGTCGCACACGAATTCAGCACCGACCTGGCCAACGCGCAGGCGCTTGCCGACGATGAGCAGCTGGACGAGGACATCCCCGACACCGGCGTTCTGGCCCAGTTCCTGGAACGGGTCTCACTGGTTGCCGACGCCGACGAGCTTCCCGAGCACGGCGCGGGCGTCGTGACGATGATGACGCTGCACACCGCCAAGGGCCTCGAGTTCCCTGTCGTCTTCGTGACCGGGTGGGAGGACGGCATGTTCCCGCACATGCGGGCGCTGGGCGATCCCGCCGAGCTGTCCGAGGAGCGCCGGTTGGCCTACGTCGGCATCACCCGCGCCCGCCAGCGGCTCTACCTGAGCCGAGCCAAGGTCCGCTCGTCATGGGGCCAACCGATGCTGAACCCGGAATCGCGCTTCCTCAAGGAGATTCCGCAACACCTGATCGACTGGCGGCGCACCGACCCGACACCGTCGTTCAGCGCACCCGCCAGCGGCGCGGGACGCTTCGGGTCACCGCGGCCGTCGCCCACGCGGTCCGGTGCGGGCAAGCGCCCGCTGCTGGTGCTCGAGCCCGGCGACCGGGTCACGCACGACAAGTACGGGTTGGGCCGGGTGGAAGAGGTGAGCGGCGTCGGCGAGTCGGCGATGTCGCTGATCGACTTCGGCAGCTCCGGTCGGGTCAAGCTGATGCACAACCACGCACCGATCAGCAAGCTCTAACCGGAGCGTTCCCAGCGTCCGGTGGCGGGCAGCGCGGCGAGCACGATCGTCGCCAGCGGCAACACCGGGATCGCATACACCACGGCGGGTAGTTTGGCCCCGGCCACGAACAGGCTGGAGAAGATCAGCAGTGCCACCATCGACCCCACCATGACCAGCAGGCGGCTCACCCATCGGCGCAACAGCAGTCCGATCAGCCCGGCGATGAGGGCGGCCGCCGAGATCGCGGTCAGGAAGCCGACCGCGACGCAGAACAATTGGTCGGTGCGCCACCAGCCGGTGATCAGATCGGTGGCGATGACTGCGGTGGCCCATCCGGTCAGGATGCTGCCGACCGCGGTGGCGATCGCGGTCTTCGGGTTGGCCGGCGGCGATCCCGTCGGGGAGACAGCGACCGGGCGGGCGCGCGGTATGTAGGCCGTTTCGGGCGCGGCGCGGTCGGACAGCTGCGTGGCGCCTCCGTCCGCCATCTGCGTCGGCGGGCCGGCGATCGGAATCGAGCCGGTCGGATGGCGCCGGATGATGCTTGTCTGCGGATCCTGGCCGGTCGGAATCTCACCGGATGGGTGACGACGAATGATGCCCGTTTCCGCGCTCGACGGGGAGTGGGGTGATTGGCGTGTCAGATCGGAATCGTCGTCGCTGGCCACTCAGCCAGACTAGTTGCCGAACGACAGGCCGCGTTTGGCCAACCAGCCCACGGGGTCCACGCGGTCGGTGCCGTTCAGGTGCACCTCGAAGTGCAGGTGCGGGCCGGTCGAGTTGCCGGTGTTGCCCATCTTGGCGATCTGGTCACCCGCCCAGACCCGCTGGCCGACACTCACCGACCACGAGCTGAGGTGACCGTAGAGCGTCACCGTGCCGTCGGAGTGGCGGACCTTGACCATGTTGCCGTAACCGGCATACGGCCCGGCCGAGATGACCACGCCGTCGGAGGCGGCGAGCACCGGCGTGCCGATGGAGTTCGCGATGTCGATGCCGCCGTGCAGTGCGCCCCAGCGGTAACCGAAGCCCGACGTCCACACGCCGGTGGTGGGCGTGACGAACATCGGCCGCTGCAGCCGGGCTTCGCGCTCGGCGCGCTCCTGGGCGAATGCGGCCGCCTTCTGGATCTCCTCGGTGTGCATTGCCGAGCTGGCGGCCGGTGTCACGGCGACCACCTGCATACCGCCTGACGTCTCGCTCACCGGGTTGGCCATCGTGGACTGGCCGACGGCCAGGACGGCCTCCGAGGACTTCTCGTGGGCCGCATTGGCCATCGAGTACGCGCCCGCGGCGGTGGCGCCGACGGCCATCGCGGCGACCATCAGCCGGCCCTTGACGGGCACTTCCTGCTTGCGGTGCGCAGGCGTGCGGCTGCCGATGCGGATGACGTCGGTCGCGTCCATGCCGTCGCTGGTGTCGGTGTGGCTGTCGCGGTAGGCGTGCGAGCGGCGCGCGTGCCTTGCACCAGACCGGGCTCCGGACTGGAACTCCGACGGCACGGCGAGACGCAGCGGGACGAGGTCGTCGGTGTCGGTCAGGTCATCGAGTTCGGGGGCATGGATGACCTGGGCTTCGCGGTCGAACGCGCTGTTCTCGCGGAAGTCGATGTCAGCGAGATCGCCGAACTCGTTGAACGGGATGATGTCGGTGACTTCGGCGGGGGATTCGCTTGCACGGCGGTTGATTTGCCGGTTCGTCGACGATCTGCGATGAGATCCGGACGAACGGTGCGAAGCCAACCTGGGGTGTCCTTGCCTGTCGAGAAGCCTGCGGGATTGCCTGTCGTGACCAAAGCGTTATCGAGACCAGAGGCACGTTAACCAACTCGCGACGACGGCTGCAAGCCGAGAGCCTATTCCGCGGGAGATTGTGATTCGTATCACTGAGCCGAGCTGGTGAGATCTACCACAGGAGCGGTGGGCGGTGCCAACGCGTTCTGGGCGTGTGGATAAAGTTCCACCGAGCCTTCGGCCCAACAACTCCGCAATCGACGCGCTAGAGACAGGGACGTTCCACAGCCAATGGACCTCTTCGAATACCAGGCGAAAGAGCTCTTCGCCAAGCACAACGTGCCCACCACACCCGGTCGGGTGACCGACACCGCCGAGGACGCCAAGGCGATCGCCGAGGAGATCGGCAAGCCGGTGATGGTCAAGGCCCAGGTCAAGACGGGCGGCCGCGGTAAGGCGGGCGGCGTGAAGTACGCGGCCACCGCTGACGACGCGTTCACCCACGCCCAGAACATCCTCGGCCTGGACATCAAGGGCCACATCGTCAAGAAACTGCTGGTCTCCGAGGCCAGCGACATCGCGGAGGAGTACTACATCTCCTTCCTGCTCGACCGCGCCAACCGCACGTACCTGGCGATGTGCTCGGTTGAGGGCGGCATGGAGATCGAAGAGGTCGCCGCCACCAAGCCGGACCGGCTGGCCAGGATCCCCGTCGACGCGACCAAAGGCGTCGACGAGGCCTTCGCCCGTGAGATCGCCAAGAAGGGCCACCTGCCCGAGGAGGTGCTCGACGCCGCCGCGGTGACGATCGCCAAGCTGTGGGAGGTGTTCGTCGGCGAAGACGCGACGCTGGTGGAAGTCAACCCACTGGTGCGCACGCCCTCCCGCGGTGGAGACGATCCAGGTCAGATCCTGGCGCTGGACGGCAAGGTCACGCTCGACGGCAACGCCGACTTCCGGCATCCCGAGCACGCTGAGTTCGAGGACCGCGACGCCACCGATCCGCTGGAACTCAAGGCCAAGGAGCACGACCTCAACTACGTCAAGCTCGACGGGTCGGTGGGCATCATCGGCAACGGCGCGGGCCTGGTGATGTCGACGCTGGACGTCACCGCCTACGCGGGTGAGAAGCACGGCGGCGTGAAGCCGGCGAACTTCCTCGACATCGGCGGCGGCGCCTCGGCCGAGGTGATGGCCGCGGGTCTGGACGTCATCCTCAACGACGAGCAGGTAAAGAGCGTGTTCGTCAACGTGTTCGGCGGCATCACCTCGTGCGACGCCGTCGCCAACGGCATCGTCAACGCGCTGAAGATCCTCGGCGACGAGGCCAACAAGCCGCTCGTGGTCCGTCTCGACGGCAACAACGTCGAAGAGGGTCGCCGCATCCTGGCCGAGGCCAATCACCCGCTGGTGATTCAGGCCGACACCATGGACTCCGGAGCCGACAAAGCCGCCGAGCTGGCGAACAAGTAAGGGACGCACCTCATGTCGATCTTTTTGAACAAGGACTCCAAGGTCATCGTCCAGGGCATCACCGGTGGCGAAGGCACCAAGCACACCGCGCTGATGCTCAAGGCCGGCACGCAGCTGGTGGGCGGTGTCAACGCCCGCAAGGCCGGCACGACGGTCTCGCACAAGGACAAGGACGGCAAGGACGTCGAGTTGCCGGTGCTCGGCTCCGTCGCCGAGGCGATGAAGGAGACCGGCGCCGACGTGTCGGTGGTGTTCGTGCCGCCGAGGTTCGCCAAGGACGCGATCATCGAAGCCATCGACGCGGAGATCCCGCTGCTGGTCGTCATCACCGAGGGAATTCCGGTGCAGGACACCGCGTATGCGTGGGCCTACAACGTTGAGAAAGGGCAGAAGACCCGCATCATCGGCCCCAACTGCCCGGGCATCATCACGCCCAGCGAGGCGCTGGCCGGCATCACGCCTGCCAACATCACCGGTCCGGGCCCGGTTGGCCTGGTGTCGAAGTCCGGCACGCTGACCTATCAGATGATGTTCGAGCTGCGCGATTTCGGGTTCTCGACCGCCATCGGCATCGGCGGCGACCCGGTCATCGGCACCACGCACATCGACGCGATCGAGGCGTTCGAGAAGGACCCCGACACCAAGGTCATCGTGATGATCGGTGAGATCGGCGGCGACGCCGAAGAGCGCGCGGCCGATTACATCAAGGAAAACGTCAGCAAGCCCGTCGTCGGCTACGTGGCAGGGTTCACCGCGCCGGAGGGCAAGACGATGGGCCACGCCGGCGCTATCGTGTCGGGATCCTCGGGCACCGCCGCCGCGAAGAAGGAAGCGCTGGAGGCCGCGGGCGTCAAGGTCGGCAAGACACCGTCGGAGACCGCCAACCTGGCCAGGGAGATCCTGCAGAGCCTGTAGCGCGCGGCTCCACTCTTTGGCGCGAGCGACCGTGTTTGTGCGCGACACGCCGCGGTCTGGTGTGCAAAAGCGGTCGCTCGCGGCTTGTGGGAGGCCCTGCGCGGGGTGTGAAGTGTGCCGCAGGATTAGGAACACGTTCTCCTGCTCGATTAGCCTGACGAACTAACAGTTGTCAGGAGGTCTGTAATGGTCGATTCCCGGACCCCGGTCATCGTCGGCGTCGGGCAGTTCACCGAGCGCATCGACGATCCCGGCTATCGGGGCATGTCGGCGGTTGACCTCGCGACCGAGGCGGTGCGTGCCGCGCTCGCCGACACCGGGCTCGACGCCAAGGCGGCCGCACAGGCCATCGAGACGGTGTACGCGCTGCGCCAGTTCGAGATCTCCGGGCCGATGCCCGCGACGCTGGGCAAGTCGAACAACTATCCGCGGTCGGTGATGGGACGCGTCGGCGGCGATCCGGCCCGTGTCGTGCTCGAGCCGGTCGGCGGGCAGGGGCCGCAGAAGCTCGTCACCGAGGCGGGCAGCGCCATCGCGGCGGGTGAGTTCGACGTGGCGATGGTGATCGGCTCCGAACCGGGTTCGACGGCTCGCTACTGGCGCCGCGCCGCCGAACAAGGACAGACCAAACCCGACTTCACCGAACACGTCGAGGGTCAGCTCGAGGACCGCGGGCACCAGATCCACAAGTACTTCACCGAGTACACCGCATCCCACGGATTGACCGGCGCCGCAGTGCAATACGGGCTGCTGGACAACGCGCGTCGCAGCCGGTTGGGACTCGGCGTCGCCGAATACCGCAGGCAGATGGCCGAACTGTTCGCGCCATTGTCGAAAGTCGCTGCGAAGAACCCGTTTTCGTCGTCGCCGGTCGAACGGTCGGTGCAGGAGATCGTCACCGTCACCGATGACAACCGGATGATCTGCGACCCCTACCCCCGCCTCCTGGTGGCCCGCGATCAGGTCAACCAGGGCGCCGCCGCGATCATGATGTCGGTGGCGGCCGCACGCCGACTCGGGGTGCCCGAGGAGAAATGGGTGTACCTGCACGGGCATTCGGACCTGACCGAGCAGGACCTGCTGGACCGCGTCGACCTCGGCGCCAGCCCCGCGACCGTGCACGCCGTGCGAGAAGCGCTGCGGGTGGCCCAGATCGGTGTCGACGACATCGCCACCTTCGACCTGTACAGCTGCTTTCCCTTCCCGGTGTACGTCGCCTGCGAGGCGCTGGGCATCGACGGCGACGACCCGCGGGGCCTGACGGTGACCGGCGGCCTGCCGTACTTCGGCGGCCCGGGGAACAGCTACTCGCTGCACGCCATCGCCGAGACCGTCACCCAAATGCGCGATCAGCCCGGACGATTCGGCTTCGTGGGAGCCAACGGCGGCACGATGAGCAAGTACTCGGTCGGCATCTATTCCACGCGGCCTGTCGACTGGCGGACGAACGACAGCGAGAAGCTCGACGCGGACGTCGCGGCACTGCCGAAGGTTCCGGTGACCGAGCGGGCCGACGGTCGCGCGACGATCGAGACCTACTCCGTTCGCTACGACTGGCCGGTCCGCACCGGGATCATCATCGGCAGACTCGAATCGGACAACTCGCGATTCCTGGCGATCTCCGAGGAGGAGGATCTCGTTGCGTTGATGTCGGACGGTGATCCGCTCGGTGCGGCCATCACCGTGCGTCCGGCGGAGAAGATCAACCGCGCCAGCCTGGCCTGACCACAAGGGAGGAGCAGTCGTGAAGCCCCTCTCGCTTCTGGCCGCGCTGCTCTTGACCCTGGCCACCGGATGCGGGCAAGGGTCCGAACGTGATTCGCTGATGGTGTTCGCCGCGGCCTCGCTGAACGCAGCGTTCACCGAGATCGGTGCGCAGTTCGAAAAAGACCACCCCGGCACTCGGGTGAAGTTTTCCTTCGCCGGTTCCTCCGACCTCGCCACGCAGTTGATGCAGGGCGCGCGCGCCGACGTGTTCGCCTCCGCCGACACCGTGAACATGGACAAGGTCGCTGACGCCGGACTGCTCGCCGGTGACCCGGTGAACTTCGCGTCCAACACCATGGTGATCGTGGTAGCGGCGGGAAATCCCAAGGAGGTCAGGACGATACGTGATCTGGCTCGACCCGGGATCAACGTCGTGGTCTGTGCCCCTCAGGTCGCGTGCGGGTCGGCGACACGGAGGGTCGAAGTGGCTGCGGGAGTCGACCTGTCGCCCGTGAGCGAGGAGTCCTCGGTGACCGACGTGCTGAACAAGGTGACGAGCGGTCAGGCCGACGCCGGAATCGTCTATGTCACCGATGCCCGAGGCGCCGGTGCACGCGTCACCACGGTGCCCGTACCCGAGGCCACCGATATCGTCAACGTCTATCCCATTGCGACGCTGGAGGATTCGTCGCAGCGCGACCTCGCCCCGGTGTTCGTCGATGCGGTGACCGGCGACGCGGGACGGCGGGTGCTCGGCGCGGCAGGCTTCGGTAAACCCTGATCAGACCAGGGCGGCCAGCTTGCCCGCCAGCCGTTCGACGTACGCCGCGACGTCGTCTTCGGACTTGTCGGGGAGGCCGAACAGCACTTCGGTAACACCGAGATCGGCCCAGCGGGCGAGCTTTTCGGGGTCGGGTTTGAAGTCGAGGGCGACGATCTGCGGTGCTCCGTCCCGGCCCGCGCCCGCCCAGGTGTCCTGCAGCAGCTTGACCGGCTCGTCGATGTCGAAGTCGCGCGGTGTGGTGATCCAGCCGTCGGCGGACCGGGCGATCCACTTGAAGTTCTTCTCGGTGCCCGCCGCTCCGACGAGGACGGGGATGTGCGGTTGGATCGGTTTGGGCCACGCCCAGCTGGGCCCGAAGTTGACGAACTCGCCTTCGTACGAGGCTTCCTCCTGGGTCCACAGCGCCCGCATCGCTTCGAGGTATTCGCGCAGCATGGTGCGCCGGCGCCCGGGCGGCACATTGTGGTCGGCGAGTTCGTCGGTGTTCCAGCCGAACCCGACCCCGAGGCTCACGCGGCCACCGGAGAGGTGGTCCAGCGTGGCAATCGACTTCGCCAGCGTGATCGGGTCGTGCTCCACCGGCAGCGCCACCGCGGTCGACAACCGGACCCGCGAGGTCACCGCCGCCGCGGTGCCGAGGCTGACCCAGGGATCGAGCGTGCGCATGTAGCGGTCGTCGGGCAGCGACTCGTCGCCGGTCGTCGGATGCGCGGCCTGCCGCTTGATCGGGATGTGGGTGTGTTCGGGCACGTAGAAGGTGGTGAAACCGTGGTCATCGGCCAGTTTGGCCGCCGCCGCAGGCGTGATCCCGCGGTCGCTGGTGAACAGAACGAGCCCGTAATCCATGCCCAGAATTAGAACGTGTTTCAGTCTGGGGGGCAAGCACGGGTTTCCCTCACCGCGAGCGATACCGGCGACGGGAGACCCGGTCACTGTTGTCATGTCAGACCATGACGACCGAACGCATCGCCGATCACGTGAAGTTCGCCTACTGGGTGCCCAACGTCAGTGGCGGACTGGTGACGAGCGATATCGAGCAGCGCACCGACTGGAACTACGAGTACAACGCGAAATTGGCGCAGACCGCGGAGAACAACGGGTTCGAGTACGCATTGAGTCAGGTGCGTTATGAGGCGAGTTATGGCGCGGAGTACCAGCACGAGTCGACCAGCTTCTCACTGGCGCTGCTGCTGGCCACCCAGAAACTGAAGGTGATCGCCGCGGTGCATCCGGGGCTGTGGCAGCCCGCGGTGCTGGCCAAGCTCGGCGCCTCCGCCGATCACCTCAGCGGCGGCCGGTTCGCGGTCAACGTCGTGTCGGGATGGTTCAAAGACGAGTTCATCCACCTCGGTGAGCCGTGGCTCGAGCACGACGAGCGCTACCGGCGCAGCGCGGAGTTCCTCCAAGTGCTTCGCAAGATCTGGACCGAGGACGACGTTGATTTCCGCGGCGACTTCTACCGCATCCACGACTTCACGCTCAAACCCAAACCGCTCAACACCCCCGAGCGGCCCAATCCCGAACTGTTCCAAGGCGGTACTCCACGGCCGCCCGGCGCAACGGTGGTCTGTATGCGGACTGGTACTTCTCCAACGGCAAGGACTACGACGGGGTGACCGAGCAGATCGTCGACGTTCGCGGGCACGCCCGCACGGTCGGCCGTGAGGTGCGGTTCGGGCTCAACGGCTTCATCATCGCCCGCGACACCGAGAAAGAGGCGAAGGAGACGCTCAAGGAGATCGTCGCCAAGGCCAACAGACCCGCGGTGGAGGGATTCCGCGCCGCGGTCCAACAGGCGGGCAACTCGACCGGGGATCGGCGCGGCATGTGGACGGATTCGACGTTCGAGGACTTGGTGCAGTACAACGACGGCTTCCGCACGCAGCTGATCGGCACACCCGAGCAGATCGCCGAACGCATTGCGGCGTATCGCAAACGCGGAGTCGACCTGATCCTCGGCGGCTTCCTGCACTTCCAGGAGGAGATCGAATACTTCGGCGCAAAGGTGTTGCCGCTGGTCCGCGAAATCGAACAGGCCGAACAGGACACCGTGGGTGAACCGGTGCTGGTCTCTGCATAACGCGCTGTGCGCTAGCGTGGTTTTCAAAGCCCGCCCGAGCACAGGAGAGGCCATGTCGTACCCCCAAGGACCACCCGGTAGCCCGGGATACCCGCAAGCACAGCAGCCGACCACCCAGTTCTCCGCGCCGACGCAGCAGTTCGGCAGGACGCCGGAGAGCTCATCCTCGGCTTCCGACGTCGCGAGCAAGCTGCCTCTCTACCTGGCCGCCGCCGTGGCGCTGTTGGGACTGGCGGTGTACCTCGCGAGCTTTGCGCCCCTGTTCACGATCTCCGCGTCGGATTTCCCGGGCCTGGGCACCATCAGCGGAAGCTCGTTCGGTCTGGTGCTCGCCGTCGCGGCGTCACTCGTCGCGGGCCTGCTCGCCGGAACGGCGCTCCTGCCGAGGCAGGGCGTCCACACGTCGGTGTACGCAGTGCTGGCGGTCGCCGCGTTCCTCCTGATCATCGCCGAGGTGATCAACCGGCCCAGCGGCGCCGCGATCGATTGGGGCCTGTACCTGATCATCGCGTTCTCGCTGTTCCAGGCGATCATCGCGGTGGCTGCGCTGCTGTTCGAGTCGGGTGTCATCACTCCGCCTGCGCCGCGTCCCAAGTACGACCAGTCCTACGGGCATCAGCAGTACGGCGCACCGGGCCCGTACTACGGTCACCAGGGCCAGGGCCAGCAGCACCACGGCGGACCGCAGCAGCGGCCGGGATACCCGTCGACGTACCCGGGCGGCTATCCGGGCGGCCCGTCGACCGGCGGCTACCCGGCAGCCCAGCAACACGGCCAGCAGGGGCAGCAGGGTCCGCAGGGGCAGCAGGGTCCGGCGACGCCGCCGACGGGGTTCCCCGCGTACGGTCAACCGCCGTCGCCGTCGTCTTCGCAGACGTCCTCACCGACGACGCAGAACCCTGAGCAACCGTCGTCTTCCTCGCAGTCAGGTCCGCCGCCTTCCTGAGGTGAGCCAGTAGTCTGAGCCGCGCGTGCGTCACCGCCGCACGGCAGCCTGACACAGGAGCGGCTCAACCAGTGGATCAACGGCCAGTCGGCGCACGCCAGGCGCGTGAGCTGCTTCGGGTCGCGTTCGGGCCGTCGTTGGTGGCGCTTGTCGTCATCGCGGCGATCGTGTTGCTGCAACTGCTGATCGCCAACAGCGACATGACCGGCGCCCTCGGCGCGACCGCGAGCATGTGGCTCGGCGTGCACCTGGTGCCGGTGTCCATTGGCGGCGCCGAGCTCGGGGTGTTGCCGCTGATGCCCGCGCTGGCGATGGTGTGGGGCACTGCGCGCACCACCGCGGCGGCGACCAGTCCGAACGCCTCGTGGTTCGTGACGCGGTGGGTGGTGGCCTCGGCGTTGGGCGGGCCGCTGCTGATCGCCGCGATCGCGCTGGCCGTCGTCCACGACGCCGCCTCGGTGCTCACCGAACTGCAGACCCCGCACGCGTTGCGCGCCTTCGGCGGCGTGCTGGCCGTACACGCGATCGGCGCGGTGGTCGGCGTCGGGTCCCGGATCGGCGCGCGGCTGATGGCCCCGACCTCGGGTCATGCCTCACTGCCCGCCTGGCTGCCCGACGCGCTCCGCGCTGCGGTCGCGGGTGTGCTCGCGCTCGTCGGCCTGTCGGGTGTGGTGATGGCGGGTTCGCTGGTTGTGCACTGGTCGACGATGGACGAGCTCTACTCGATCACCGACTCGATGTTCGGCCAGTTCAGCCTGACCGTGCTGTCGGTGCTGTACATCCCGAACGTGCTGATCGGAACGGCCGCGGTGGCGGTCGGGTCGAGCGCACACGTCGGGCTCGCCACCTTCAGTTCCTTCACCGTCTTCGGCGGCGACATTCCGGCGCTGCCGGTGCTCGCGGCGGTGCCCTCGCCGCCGCTGGGCCCGGTGTGGGTGGCGCTGCTCATCGTCGCGGCGGCCTCGGCGGTGGCGGTCGGGCAGCAGTGCGCGCGACGTCCGCTTCCGCTGGGCCCGGCGATGGGCAAACTGCTCGTCGCGTCGGCGCTGGCCGCACTCGCCATGGCGCTTCTCGGCTACGCCGGCGGAGGACGGCTGGGCAACTTCGGCGACGTCGGCGTCGATCAGACGACGTTCGGGCCCGCGGTGTTCCTGTGGTTCGCCGGAATCGGCGCGTTGACGGTGGTGATGGCCGGCGGCGTGGCCCGCAGGCCGCGGGCGCCCAAGGCGGTCGTCGCTGCTGACCCCGACGTCGACCCGGAGTCCGACGTGGAGGCTGAAGTAGCCGCGGAGCGCGAATCCGAACTGGAATCTGACGACGCCGAACCCGAACCCGGGCCCGAGGTCGTCGGCGATGAGCCCCTCGAAGCCGAATCCGACGTTGATGCGGGCGTCGAAGCCGCGGACCAGGCTGACACCCCCGGGGACCCGCCGAACGACACCGCGAACGACACGGTCGAGGACCCCGAAGAGCACTTCATGGCGGACGACGACGGTCCGCCCGGCACCCATTAGGCTGCCAGGCGTGCAGCAACCCCTCCGCGTACCGCCGAAGGTTCCTGCGCGGGTCGTTGTGCTGGCGTCGGGGACCGGTTCGCTGCTGCAGTCGCTGTTGGACGCCACCGCGGGCGAATACCCCGCATCGATCGTCGCCGTCGGCGTGGACCGCGACTGCGCTGCCGTCGACATCGCCGCGGCCGCCTCGATTCCGTCCTTCACCGTGCGACTGCGCGACTACCCGGACCGGGCGGCGTGGGACGCCGCGCTCACCGAGGCCACCGCCGCCTACGAGCCCGACCTGATCGTCTCCGCTGGGTTCATGAAAATCCTTGGGCCGCATTTTCTCTCGCGGTTCATGGGCCACATCATCAACACCCATCCGGCGCTGCTGCCCGCCTTTCCCGGCGCACATGCGGTGGCCGATGCGCTCGCCTACGGCGTCAAGGTGACCGGCTGCAGCGTGCATCTGGTCGACGCGGGAACCGACACGGGGCCGGTGTTGGCGCAGGAGGCGGTGCCCATCCTCGACGACGACGACGAGGCGACACTGCACGAACGGATCAAGGTCGTCGAACGGCGACTTCTGGCCGAGATACTGGCCGCGGTGGCTGTCCGCGGTGTGACCTGGACGGGACGAAAGGCGACATTGGGATGACCGAGGGCAAGCGGCCGATCAGGCGGGCGCTGATCAGCGTCTACGACAAGACCGGCCTCGCCGAGCTGGCCCGCGGGCTGCACGAGGCCGGGGTCAGCATCGTCTCCACCGGGTCGACCGCGAAAACCATTGCCGCCGCAGATGTTCCGGTGACACCCGTGGAAGAGGTCACCGGCTTCCCCGAGGTGCTCGACGGTCGGGTCAAGACCCTTCACCCGCATGTGCACGCCGGACTGCTCGCCGATCAGCGCAAGCCCGAACACGTCTCGGCGCTGGCCGATCTCGGCGTCGAGGCCTTCGAACTCGTCGTGGTCAACCTCTACCCCTTCGCCGAGACCGTCGCCTCCGGAGCGAGCATCGACGAATGCGTCGAGCAGATTGACATCGGCGGTCCGTCGATGGTTCGGGCTGCCGCGAAGAACCACCCCAGCGTCGCGGTGGTCGTCGACCCGCTGGGCTACGACGGTGTGCTCGCCGCGGTGCGCTCCGGCGGGTTCACGTTGGCCGAACGAAAGATCCTGGCGTCTCTGGCGTTTCGGCACACGGCCGAATATGACGTCGCCGTCGCCTCCTGGATGGGTGCCGTGCTCGCGCCGGAGGAGCCGGCTCAGAAGCTGCCTGCGTGGGTGGGCGGCACGTGGCGGCGCAACGCCGTGCTGCGCTATGGCGAGAACCCCCATCAGCAGGCCGCGCTCTACCGCGACGACGCCGGGTGGCCGGGCCTGGCGCAGGCCGAGCAGTTGCACGGCAAGGAGATGTCCTACAACAACTACACCGACGCCGACGCTGCCTGGCGGGCCGCCTTCGACCACCCCGAGATCTGCGTGGCGATCATCAAGCACGCCAACCCGTGCGGTATCGCGATCTCGTCGCAGTCGGTGGCCGACGCGCACCGCAAAGCCCACGAATGCGATCCGCTGTCGGCGTTCGGCGGTGTGATCGCGGCCAACACCGCGGTGTCGGTCGAGATGGCCGAGACCGTCGCCGACATCTTCACCGAGGTGATCATCGCGCCCGCCTACGAAGCCGGCGCGGTGGACGTACTCACCCGTAAGAAGAACATCCGGGTGCTGGTGGCCGCCGAACCGCAGCCAGGCGGCACCGAGTTCCGTCAGGTCAGCGGTGGTCTGCTGGTACAGCAACGCGACGAGTTCACCGCTGACGGCGACGACCCGCTCAATTGGACCCTGGCCACCGGCGAGCCCGCCGACCCGGCGACCCTGGCGGACCTGAAGTTCGCGTGGCGGGTATGCCGGGCGGTCAAGTCGAACGCGATCGTCGTCGCTGCGGACGGCGCCACCGTCGGCGTCGGCATGGGCCAGGTGAACCGCGTCGACGCCGCCCGGCTCGCGGTGCAACGGGCAGGCGACCGGGTACGCGGCGCGGTCGCCGCCTCCGACGCGTTCTTCCCGTTCCCCGACGGGCTGGAGGTGCTGACCGAAGGCGGCGTCAAGGCGATCGTCCACCCGGGCGGTTCCGTGCGCGACGAGCAGGTCACCGAAGCCGCTGCCAGAGCGGGTATCTCGCTCTACCTCACCGGTGCACGGCACTTCGCGCACTGATGTCTGGTTGATCTCGGCCGAAGACGGCGGGAGGTGGTTATGTTGCACAGCATGTTCACTGCGTCGCGCACCGCCGCCGCCCTGCTGCTGGCGACCTTTGTGCTGGTCTCGTGCACGCGGACCGTGGACGACGCACGCGCTGTCGCGGGTGAGGACCTGTCGGCGGCGGCCGATTCCGGGGCACTCGACTCGTCGCAATGCGAGGCCGTCGACGACCCATTGACGACGATCCCGGCCAAGAACGACAACGAGCCGGTGATGCGGATCCCGACGCCGCCGGGGTGGGAGCGGACCACAATGATGGATTCGGAACTGATCCGCTTCGCCATGCGCAACGACGACCTGACCGCGCAGGGGTTCACGCCGAACGTCGTGGTGACGCTCGAGAGCGCGCCCGGTGTGCAGGACGCGGGCCTGATCTTCACCAACATGCGCGATGCGCTCGAGTCGGGCATCGGCGCCACGGACGTTCGCGAGACCGGGGGCACGGTGTGCGGCGTGCCCGCCAGGATGTTCGACTACCAGATGCCGGTGATGGGCAACGTCGCGCCGCATCCGGCCGTCGCGCTCGGCGCGGTGATGCGCACCGAAGGACGGACTTTCGCGGTCAGCGTGACCGTCCAGACGTTGGTCCCCGAGGACCCGACGTATCAGCGGGACAGCCAGACGATCCTCGACGGGTTCCAACTTCTGCCGCCGTCGGCGGGGTGAGACGCCGCGGTGAGCGTGCAGAAGTGGGCGGACGTGAACGCCGCAGGCATGGGAAACCCGCACGCTCGCGAGACAAGTCGTAGCTTGGAGTGGTGACTCAACCCCAAGATCTACCCCGCACCGTCGGCGAGCTGAGGGCCTCGGGCCATCGCGAGCGGGGCGTCAAGCAAGAAATCCGGGACAACCTGCTGGCCGCTCTGGCGGAGGGACGCGACGCGTGGCCGGGCATCCTCGGCTTCGAGGACACCGTCATTCCGCAGCTGGAGCGGGCGCTGATCGCCGGCCACGACGTGGTGCTGCTCGGCGAACGCGGGCAAGGCAAGACCCGGCTGCTGCGCGCGCTGACGGGTTTGCTCGACGAGTGGACCCCGGTGATCGCGGGTTCGGAGCTGGGCGAGCACCCGTACGACCCGATCACCCCCGAGTCCATCCGGCGCGCGGCGGACTCGGGCGACGACCTGCCGATCGCGTGGCGGCACCGCAGCGAGCGCTACACCGAGAAGCTGGCCACCCCCGACACCAGCGTGGCCGACCTGGTCGGCGACATCGACCCGATCAAGGTCGCGGAGGGCCGCAGCCTCGGCGATCCGGAGACCATCGCCTTCGGCTTGATCCCGAGGGCACACAGGGGCATCGTCGCGATCAACGAGCTGCCAGACCTCGCCGAGCGCATCCAGGTGTCGATGCTCAACGTGATGGAGGAGCGCGACATCCAGGTTCGCGGGTACACGTTGCGGTTGCCGCTCGACGTCCTCGTGGTCGCCAGCGCCAACCCCGAGGACTACACCAACCGCGGCCGGATCATCACCCCGCTCAAGGACCGGTTCGGCGCCGAGATCCGTACGCACTACCCGCTCGAGCTCGAGGCGGAGGTCGGCGTCATCACCCAAGAGGCGCACCTGGCCGCCGAGGTGCCCGAGTACCTGATCCAGGTGTTGGCACGGTTCGCCCGTCATCTACGCGAGTCGCGGTCGATCGACCAGCGCTCAGGGGTTTCGGCACGCTTCGCGATCGCCGCGGCCGAGACCGTCGCCGCGGCCGCGCGTCACCGGTCGGCGGTGCTCGGGGAGCAGGAGCCGGTGGCCCGCGTGGTCGACCTGGGCTCGGTCGTCGACGTGCTGCGCGGCAAGCTCGAGTTCGAGTCCGGCGAGGAGGGTCGCGAGCAGGCGGTGCTCGAGCACCTGCTGCGCCGGGCCACCGCGGACACCGCGCAGCGCCTGCTCGGCGGCATCGACGTCGGACCGCTGGTGGTCGCGATCGAGAACGGCTCGGCCGTCACCACCGGTGAGCGGGTCTCGGCGCGCGAGGTGCTGGCCGCGGTGCCGGAGGTGCCCGCGATCGCCGAGATCCAGAAGCGGCTCGACGCGAAGTCCGACGGGCAGCGAGCGGCCGCGGTGGAGCTGGCCCTCGAGGCGCTGTATCTGGCCAAGCGGATAGACAAGGTGTCCGACGAGGGCGAAACGACCTATGGCTAGACACATCTCGCGGTATTCGCGATACACCGGCGGGCCCGACCCGCTGGCGCCCCCGATCGATCTGCGCGAGGCACTCGAGCAGATCGGCCAGGACGTGATGGAGGGCAGTTCGCCGCGCCGCGCGCTGTCGGAGATGTTGCGCCGCGGCACCAAGAATATGCGCGGCGCCGACAAACTCGCCGCCGAGGCCAACCGTCGTCGCCGGGAGTTGTTGGCTCGCAACAACCTCGACGGCACACTGGCCGAGGTCAAGAAGCTCCTCGACGAGGCGGTGCTCGCCGAGCGCAAGGAGCTGGCGCGTGCCCTCGACGACGACGCGCGGTTCAACGAGATGCGCATCGAGTCGCTGCCGCCGTCGCCTGCCAAGGCCGTCCAGGAGCTGTCGGACTACGAATGGCGAAGCCCCGAGGGACGCGAGAAGTACGAGCAGATCAAGGATCTGCTCGGCCGCGAGATGCTCGACCAGCGGTTCGCGGGTATGAAGCAGGCGCTGGAGAACGCGACCGACGAGGACCGGCAGCGGGTCAACGAGATGCTCGACGACCTCAACGAGTTGCTGGACAAGCATGCCAAGGGCGAGGACTCCCAAGAAGACTTCGACGACTTCATGAACAAGCACGGCGAGTTCTTCCCGGAGAACCCGCGCAACGTCGACGAACTGCTGGATTCGCTGGCCCAACGTGCAGCGGCCGCCCAGCGCTTCCGCAACAGCCTGAGCGCCGAGCAGCGCGCGGAGCTGGATGCGTTGGCGCAACAGGCATTCGGTTCCCCCTCCCTGATGAACGCGCTGAACCGCCTCGACTCCCATCTGCAGGCGGCCCGGCCCGGGGAGGATTGGGGCGGTTCGTCGAACTTCTCCGGGGACAATCCGCTCGGCATGGGTGAGGGCGCTCAGGCGATGGCCGACATCGCCGAACTCGAGCAGTTGGCGGAGGCGCTGTCGCAGAGTTATGCCGGGGCCACGATGGAGGATGTCGACCTCGACATGTTGGCCCGCCAGCTGGGGGAGGACGCCGCCGTCGATGCGCGCACACTGGCCGAGCTGGAACGGGCGCTGATGGACCAGGGGTTCCTGGACCGCGGGTCCGATGGCCAGTGGCGACTGTCGCCCAAGGCGATGCGCCAGCTCGGGCAGACGGCGCTGCGCGATGTGGCGCAACAGCTTTCGGGTAGACACGGTGAGCGTGACACCCGCAGGGCGGGCGCGGCCGGCGAGCTGACGGGCGCGACCCGGCCGTGGGCGTTCGGCGACACCGAGCCGTGGAACGTGACGCGTACCCTCACCAACGCGGTGCTGCGGCAAGCCGGGAATCCAGAACGGAGCCCGACCTCACCTATTCAGATCACCGTCGAGGACGTCGAGATCTCCGAGACCGAGACGCGTACCCAGGCGGCGGTGGCGCTGCTGGTCGACACGTCGTTCTCCATGGTGATGGAGAACAGGTGGCTGCCGATGAAGCGCACCGCGCTGGCGCTGAACCATCTCGTCAGCACGCGGTTCCGGTCGGACGCGTTACAGATCATCGCGTTCGGACGCTATGCCCGCACCGTGACGGCCGCCGAGCTCACCGGCCTGGAGGGCGTGTACGAGCAGGGCACCAACCTGCACCATGCGCTCTCGTTGGCCGCGCGCCATCTGCGTCGTCACTCCAACGCCCAGCCGGTGGTGCTCGTCGTCACCGACGGGGAGCCGACGGCACACTTGGAGCGCGGCGCGAACGACGACCGCTCTTCTGCTGTGTTCTTCGATTACCCGCCGCATCCGAGGACGATCGCCCACACGGTCAAGGGCTTCGACGAGGTCGCCGCGCTCGGCGCGCAGGTGACGATCTTCCGGCTGGGCAACGATCCGGGGCTGGCCCGGTTCATCGACCAGGTGGCGCGGCGGGTGGAGGGCCGCGTGGTGGTGCCCGACCTCGACGGGCTGGGCGCCGCGGTTGTCGGCGACTATCTGAGGTCTCGCCGACGACGTTGACGCCGGTGGGATCAGGTGGCCTTGCGCTTCTTGCGCTTGACGCCGACTCGGCCCCACAGGGAGAAGCCGCGGATGCACACGCACGGCGCGCCAGGCGAGCCCTCACCCTCCACGGACCGGTCGAAGGTGCCCATCACACCGACGCCACGCAGGTCGACGTTTACCTCCGGCGGCACCAGGATCGTCTGGCCGCCGAAGATCGAGTACGAGTGGATTTCCACCTCCGGTGAGGTGAAGTCGGGGTTGCGTCCAGCAGAGTGGTGTACGAGTCGGACCTGATCGGCGGTACCGGCGTGTCGTAGCCGAGTGATTGAAGGTCATCGCGTGATTCTTCGAGGGACCGTCCAAAGTCACTCGAGCAAAGGAAT
>NZ_NKCO01000018.1:0-109587 GCF_002245615.1 Mycobacterium neumannii
AGATGTGTATAAGAGTCGGGTGTACGACAAGGGCCGCGAGATCCGCACGGCGGTGCTCGGTGAGGCCTATGTGCAGAAGGCGGCAGACAGTGCCGACGATTTCACCGGGCCGTTCCAGGATTTGGTGACCGAGTACTGCTGGGGAGCGGTGTGGGGACGCGACGGCCTGTCCCACAAGACGCGCAGCATGCTCAACCTTGCGATGCTCGCGGCGTTGAACCGCCCCAACGAGCTTCGCACCCACGTCCGAGGCGCCCTGACCAACGGCGTGACACCCGAAGAGATCCGCGAGATCTTCATGCAGGTCGCGGTGTACGCAGGTGTGCCCGCCGCGGTGGAGGCCTTCCGCACCGCGCGCGCCGCCTTAGACGACGCCGAACAGCGGTAGGGCGCGGCATGGACATCGGATTCGTCGGACTCGGCAACATGGGCTTCCCGATGGCAGACCGCCTGCGGGCGGCCGGGCATCGGGTGGTCGTCTGCGACGCCCGCCCCGAGGTGGTCGACAGGGCGGTTGAAGCCGGTGCCGAGCGGGCGGCCTCGGCGCGCGAGGTCGCCGACCGCGCGCCGACGATACTGACGAGCCTGCCGACCCCGCAGGCGTCGGAGTCCGTCGCCGCCGAGGTCGCCTGCGGGACCGTCGTCGAGCGTTTCGTCGACCTGTCGACGGTGGGACGCCAAGCCGCGCAGCGCAACAACGCGCTGTTGGCCGAGCGCGGGATCGCGGCGCTCGACAGTCCCGTGAGCGGCGGTGTGCACGGGGCCGAGGCGGGCACCCTGGCCATCATGGTGTCGGGGCCGCGGGCTCACTACCAGACGTGCGCACCGCTGTTCGAAACACTCGGGCGGGCGACGTTCGTCGGTGAGAAGCCCGGCGCTGCGCAGACGATGAAGCTCATCAACAACGTCATCGCCGCGACGACACTGGCTGTCACCGCCGAGGCGATGGTGGCCGGTGTGAAGGCAGGACTCGACGCCCAGGTGATGATCGACGTCCTCAACGCCGGTTCCGGTGGCACTCACGCCAGTCGGGACAAGTTCCCGCAGGCGGTGCTGCCCCGCACGTTCGACTACGGCTTCGCGACGGGGTTGATGGTCAAGGACGTCCGGCTCTACCTCGACGAGGCCAGGGCGCTGGGCCTGCCGACCGAACTCGCCGACGCCGTGGGCCAGGTCTGGGAGGCGACGATGGCCAGCGAGGGAGCCGAATCGGACTTCACGGCGGTGGTGAAACCCATCGAAGCCGCCGCGGGGGTCGTGGTCGAGGGGTGACCCGGTGGCGCCGACGGTAGAGTTCTGCAGGTGAACACGCCGAAGTCGCGCGCACGTTGGGTGCGCGGGAGTCTGGTCGGATCGTGTTCTGCCGTCTTGACCGCGACCGCGCATACGTTCTCCGGCGGTCAGCTCCCCGCGGGATCGGCGCTGATCGTCGCGATGCTCGTCTGCGCCACCGTGGGCGCCGTGGTCGCCCGACCCGCGCTCGACGGTCGTCACGGGCGATTGCTCGGCGCCGTCGGCGCCCTGAGCCTCGCACAACTCCTCGGCCACCTGTCCTTCGTCATCGCCGGTGGGCACGTGCACTCGGCCGCCGCCCTGGGCCTGACGCCCGCGATGACCGCGGCCCATATCGGGGCCGCCGTCATCCTGGGAACAGCGATCGCGGCTGTCGAATACCTCTACGTCGTCTGCGTATCGGTGCTGCAGTGGCTGCGAATCTTCGCCACGGCCGGACTGCGCCCGCGCGCGCGGCGGGTACACCGTGTCGTCAAAACCGTTGTCGCCGAATCCGTCCTGTTGAGTTGCGGGCTCGGCATGCGCGCTCCGCCACTGAGGTTGGCAACGGCGGCTTAGCCCCGCCGCGCACCGAGATCGAACCGCGACAGGCGTCGCGGCTTTCGACGCAACTCACCCACCTCAATTTCCGGCTCGACGAGTGCTCGCCGGGCCGCCGGCTGAAGGTCCGCCATTCATGACAACGACCCCCACTCTCGGCACGCCCGCGCGTCAGCGTCAGCGCGGCGTGCGTCCTCTGTTACTGCGATTGCATTTCTATGCCGGCGTTTTCGTCGGTCCGTTCATTCTGATCGCCGCTGTCACCGGCTTGTTGTACGCGGTGATTCCCCAGATCGACGACGCGGTCTACCGCGAGAAGGTCACCGTCGACAGCGTCGGGGAGCACCGACTCCCGCTGGCCGAACAGCTGCGCGCCGTGCGTGCCGCATACCCCGAGGGGATGGTGGAGCAGATCGGCCCGCCCGTCGCGGCCGATGACATCACGCGGGTCGTACTCGCGGTCGACGACGTTCCGCCCGACTATGCGAGAACGGTATTCGTCGACCCGTACAGCGGTGAGATCCGTGGCGCGCTGACCACTTACGGCCAGTGGCTGCCGGTGCGCGCGTGGTTCGACGAGTTGCACCGCAACCTGCATCTCGGTGCCGTGGGCCGCAACTACAGCGAGCTTGCGGCGAGCTGGCTGTGGGTGATCGCGCTGGCGGGTCTGGCGCTGTGGTACCTGCATCGCCGCGACACCAAGAAGCTGCGTCGCATCGCGCTTCCCGACCGTGACAAGACGGACCGTCGCCGCACTCTGTCCTGGCATGGCGCGGTGGGAGTTTGGCTCATCGTTGCGCTGCTCGGGCTGTCGGTCACCGGCATCACCTGGTCGCGCTACGGCGGTGAGACGGTCAATCTGCTGCAGGAAAGGCTGAACACCACAGCGCCATCGGTGGACACCGCGCTCATGCAGTCGGCCGACACCGACGCGGGTCATGGGCAGCACCACGGGGGGGCCGTCGTCGGCGGCGGTGACGCCGCGCTACACGGTGCGGACACCGCGTTGAGTGCGGCCCGCGCCGCGGGACTGTCCGGCCCGATGTGGATGTACCCTCCGAGCGCCGACGGCCAGGGTTGGGAAGTCGCGGAGAACAAGCGCGACTGGCCCACTCGGTACGACGCGGTCTCGGTGGACCCCGATACCGGAGCGATCATCGACCGGGTCAATCAGGCCGAGTGGCCGCTTCTGGCCAAGCTCACCAACTGGGCGATCGACGCGCACATGGGTGTGTTGTTCGGGGTCGTGAACCAGATCGTGTTGGCGCTCACCGCAGTTGGGCTGATCACGATCGTCGTTCGCGGTTACCTCATGTGGTGGCAACGCAGGCCGACAAAGGGTTCGGCGTGGGCGGCCGGTCGTCCGCCGCTGCGAGGCGTCCTGCGTGGTCTGCACCCGGGGGCGATCGCGTTGGTCGTCGCTGTTGCACTAGCGGTGGGTTGGGCGTTGCCGTTGTTCGGTCTCAGCCTCGCCGCATTCGTGGTCGTCGACCTCATCGTCGCAACGGTCAAGAAGCGGGGCACCGAGCAGGAGGCGAACGTCGATGTCTAACAGGACCTATCACGCACTGGTACTTCTCATCACTGCGACCGCCGTGGCGGCTTGCACGTCACACGGCCAACACGACGAAGGGCCGATGTCTTCGGAGGTAACGCTCGCCGACCAGTGGGCCAGCGCGGCCGAGACCGGTATGGCCGCGGTGTTCGGCATACTCGCCAACGCCGGACACCACGACGCGCGGATCGTCTCGGGGCGCTCGGATGCGGCCGGGCGGGTCGAGGTGCACGAAGTGGCGGCCGATGGGGGCGCCAGGACGATGCGCCCCAAAGACGGGGGCCTGGTGATCCCGGCCAAAGGCTCACACGCCCTGGTGCCGGGCGGTGACCACCTGATGCTGATGGACCTCAAACAGCCGCTGCTGCCCGGCTCTGAGGTGACGCTGACCGTCGAGTTCGAGGACGGGTCGACGCTGCCGGTCACCGCCCAGGTGCGTGACTTCGCCGGTGCCAACGAGGATTACCAGCCGGTCACGGACGGGTCCGCACCACACCATGACCATGGGTGACGGCGTGGCCGAGGGTCGATTCCACCTCAATCGGCGTCGTCTTCTCGCGGGCAGCGCCGTCGCGGTGGCGGCGGGGGCGACGCTGAGCCACAGCGGCATTGCACAATTCGCTGTCCCTGCCGACGCCGTCGACCGGGCCGTCGAACCGTTTCACGGGCGGCATCAGGCCGGTGTCGCGACGTCCCCGCAGGCGCATGCGTTGTTCGTCGCACTCGACCTCGAACCGCATCCTCATCGCGGCCCGCGGGAGACGTTGGCAGCCGTGCTGAGACTGTGGACGTCGGACGCCGAACGATTGACTCAAGGCACTCCCGCGCTGGCCGACACCGAACCCGAACTGGCGCAACGGCCGGCCAGGCTCACCGTCACCGTCGGTGTCGGACCGGGACTGTTCGACCGGATCGGGCTCGGGAATCGGCGCCCGCGAGCGGTCGCCGATCCACCGGCCTTAGCCACCGACCGCCTCGAACCGAGGTGGTGCGGCGGTGATCTCCTGCTGCAGATCTGTGCCGACGACCCGATCACCGTCGCGCACACCAGCCGGGTGCTGCTGAAGAACGTGCGCGCCATGACCCGGCAGCGATGGCGGCAGACGGGATTCCGGCAAGCAGCGGGCTCGGGTGCGCACAGCATGCGAAATCTGATGGGTCAGATCGACGGCACCGCCAACATCGTCGACCAGGCAGGTTTCGATCGGCACGTGTGGGACGACGGTGACGACCAGCCGTGGTTCGCCGGGGGTACGACGCTGGTGTTACGCCGCATCCGCGCAGAGATGGATACTTGGGACGAGCTCGACCGAACCAGCAAGGAACTCAGCGTCGGTCGTCGCCTCGACAGCGGCGCGCCGTTGACCGGGAGCCGGGAGGACGACGTTCCGGACTTCGACGCGGACGAAGAGGGTATACCGGTGATACCGCCGAACGCGCACATCGCACTGGCCCGACCGCACAGCGACAACGAACGATTTCTTCGCAGACCCTACAACTACGACGACGCGCCGGCCGCCGGGCGTCTCACCGACAGTGGGCTCATTTTCGCTGCGTACCAACGTGACCCGGACGAACAGTTCACCCCGGTGCAGCGGCGGCTCGCTGCGGCCGATGCGCTGAACAAGTGGATCACCACCATCGGGTCGGCGACGTTCGCGATCCTGCCGGGAGTCGAGTCGGGCGGTTACCTGGGCCAGACGCTGTTGTCCTAGGCGTCGGATCAGGATTTCGACGCGAGCAACGCCGCACAGGACAGCGCCGATTGCCATGTGCTGGAGGCAGGCAGGTCCCTGACCGAGTGGCTGGCCCGGTGGTAGGGGTAGGCTGGTCGCGCAGCTGGTTTGCGGGCGAACCGATCTCGGAATCGAGGGAGGGCCGTCGGCATCGAGTGCCGCACGCCGATTCGGGTGCGGTGCGAGAGGGAACTCCGGTGAGAATCCGGGACTGTCCCGCAGCGGTATGCAGGAACGACCGCCGTCAACGGCACTGGCCCCACGGGCTGGGAAGCGACGGCCATTAGGTGCACGACCATGTGCGAGCCTGCGAGTCCGAAGACCTGCCAGATGTACCGGGCGCGCCGCGTCCGGTGGTTCATCGCCCCGTGGAATGGGCTGTGGCCGAAGCGGGTTGCGTATGACGTGTCCGCGCTCGGCACGACACCTCCGGCGATGAACATCCGCCGTACCGATGAGGACGTCGTCATGACCGCAACACCGTTCTACGCCACCATCCTCGGTTCCCCGCGCATCGGCCCGAACCGTGAACTCAAACGAGCCGTCGAGAAGTACTGGGCGGGGACCGTCGGACGCGACGAACTCGAGTCCGTGGCCGCCGAACTGCGCCGCGACACCTGGGAGGCGCTCGTGGCCGAGGGGCTGGATTCCGTTCCGGTGAACACGTTCTCCTACTACGATCAGATGCTCGACACCGCAGCCATGGTGGGCGCGTTGCCCCCGCGGGTCGCGGACGTGTCCGATGAAATGGACCGCTATTTCGCCGCCGCGCGCGGCAACGACGAGATCGCCCCGCTGGAGATGACGAAGTGGTTCGACACCAACTACCACTACATCGTGCCCGAACTCGGTCCGGATACGCATTTCGCGCTGAACCCGACCAAGATCCTCGGTGAACTCGAAGATGCTCGCGCCCAAAGTATTCCGGCTCGTCCCGTGGTCATCGGACCGATCACGTTCCTCGCCCTGAGCAAGGCGGTGGACGGAGCCGACGCGCCGATCGACCGGCTCGCCGAATTGACCGTGGTGTACGGGGAGCTGCTGGCACTTCTCGCCGGGCAGGGCGTCGAGTGGGTGCAGATCGACGAACCCGTTCTGGTCACCGACTTCGTCGACACCGCAGCCGAACTCGCCGAGCGCACCTACGCGCAGCTCGGGCGGCTGACCGAGCGGCCGGCGATCTTGGTGGCCACCTACTTCGGAAAGCTCACCGATGCCTTGCCCGCGCTCGCGCGAACGCCGGTCGAAGCGATCGGTGTCGACCTCGTCGCGGGCGGCGTGCCCGCGGTCGCCGCTGTGCCCGAACTGACCGACAAACTCCTCGTGGCCGGTGTCGTCGACGGCCGCAACATTTGGCGTACCGACCTGGAATCGGCTCTCGGCACCCTGACAACACTGCGGGGGTCGGCGCAGCACGTCGCGGTTTCGACGTCGTGCTCGACGCTGCACGTTCCGTACACGCTCGATGCGGAGCCCTCTATCGACGGCGCCTTGCGGAGCTGGTTGGCGTTCGGCTTCGAGAAGGTGACCGAGGTCGTGGCGCTCGCCCGCGGCTTGATGGACGGACGCGAGGCGATCGACGGTGAGATCGCGGCGTCCAACGCGGCCATCGCGTCGCGGCGCGCCGATCCCCGGTTGAACAACGACGATGTGCGAGCGCGGATCTCGGCCATCACCGCGTCCGGCGCCGAACGCGGTCCCGCCGGCCGGCGCCGCGCGGCGCAGCAGGCGCGGCTGAACCTGCCCGTCCTGCCGACGACGACCATCGGGTCGTACCCGCAGACATCGGCGATCCGGGTGGCCCGAGCGGACCTGCGCGCGGGCAGGATCGACGCCGCCGAGTACAGGCGCCGGATGCAGGCCGAAATCGCCGGCGTCATCGGGCTGCAGGAGGAGATCGGTCTGGACGTGCTGGTGCACGGCGAGCCCGAGCGCAACGACATGGTGCAGTACTTCGCCGAGCAGCTCGACGGATTCTTCGCCACACAGAACGGCTGGGTGCAGTCCTACGGCAGCCGGTGCGTTCGCCCGCCGATCCTGTACGGCGACGTCAGCCGACCCGACCCGATGACGGTCGAATGGATCACATATGCGCAGTCACTGACCGACAAGCCGGTCAAGGGCATGCTGACCGGACCCGTGACGATCCTGGCGTGGTCGTTCGTGCGCGACGACCAGCCGTTGGCGCAGACGGCGGCCCAAGTGGCGCTGGCGATTCGCGAGGAGACCATCGATCTGCAGTCGGCGGGTATCGCGATCATCCAGGTCGACGAGCCCGCGCTTCGCGAGCTGCTGCCCCTGCGCTCCAAGGACAAGGATGCCTATCTGCGCTGGGCGGTCGACGCATTCCGGTTGTCGACATCGGGTGTCGATGACTCGACACAGATCCACACGCACCTGTGCTACTCGGAGTTCGGCGAGGTGATCGGCGCAATCGCCGATCTCGATGCCGATGTGACGTCCATCGAGGCGGCGCGTTCGCACATGGAGGTGCTCGGCGACCTCAACGCGGCCGGGTTCGCCAACAGCGTCGGCCCCGGCGTGTACGACATCCACTCGCCGCGGGTACCCGCGGTCGGCGAGATGGCTTCCGCGCTGCGAGAAGCGTTGAACTCCGTTCCCGCCGAGCGTCTTTGGGTGAACCCGGACTGCGGTCTGAAGACGCGCAGGACCGACGAGGTGACCGCCTCGTTGCGCAACCTGGTCGCCGCGGCGAACGAGGTTCGTCCTCACTGATCACCGGGCGACTGCACGCGCAGCCGACGACTCCGTGTGGTTAGAAGGGGCTGCTGTTCTGCTGCCAGCGCGCCTCTTCGGGGCGCGGGCCGAAGCGGCGAATGTAGTCCTCGTGCATCCGCGCGTCCTTCTTGCGCTTGATCTCGTCGACCAGGTTCTGGTCCAGGCCGTGTTGAGTCAGACGGTGCCGACGCCAGATCTTGTTCAGCGCGAGTGCCATGAGGATCGCCCAGATGTAGATCGGCGCAGTCATTTCCAGGTGTACGTACAGCGACGCCGGGAGCAGCCAGAACGGGGCGAGCACGAACAGAGGCGGAATCGCCATCCGAATCATGTGGCGGCGCAGCGCGCCAGGACCGGCCAGGTCGCGCGCCACCCACTCGCGCATCGAGTCCGGAAGCCGGCGTCCATACGAATAGGTGATGTATTGAACGATGTTGGGGCGGGCGGCAGCCACGAATCCTCCTTGAGTAGTCAGTTGTCGAGTGCGCCCGCGGCGAGGGCGGCGGTGTTCACACGGTTCAACACGTTGCGAAGCGTTTCGAGTTCGTCCAGGTCCACACCCAGGCGCTCGACGACGGCAGGCGGTATCTCCAGCGCGCGGCGCCGTAACCGCACACCTTCCTCGGTGAGCCGCACGTCCGTGGCCCGCTCGTCGACGGCGCTGCGTGCCCTGGTGATGAAGCCGAGCGACTCGAGGCGTTTCAGCATCGGGGACAGTGTCGCCGAGTCGAGTTGCAAAGCGCTCGCGATGTCCTTGACCGACAGCGGTTTTGTGGGCGGCTCTGCGGCCTCTGAGGTCTTGTAGTGGTCCCACAGCGCCAGCATGACGAGGTACTGAGGGTGGGTGAGGCCGAGCGGCTCGAGCAGGGGGCGGTATATCGCCAGCACGGCCCGGTTCGTGACCGCCAGCGCGAAGCAGACTTGCTGCTCGAGTGCGAGCGGGTCGACCCGGGCCGGAGTTGACGTGGACACAACTCCATCGTGGCCAAATAGTTAGGGTCCTAGCAATGTACTTCTGGTCACACGGGGTTTTGTCCGGGGGCGGGCGGTCGATCCTTGTCGGATGTCAACGCCGAATGACCCGCCCGCTACTCCGATGGACGCCACCAAGGCGACCGAGGAACAACGTGCACTGCAGGATGACCTGGACCACCGCGACGACGATCCGGAGGCCCCCGGTGGGCATCAGGACCGCCACGACGTCGCCGACGAGACCTGACTAGGCGTTCGCCGGCACCCCCAGCGCGAGTACCGCGGCGTCGTCCTTGACTCCGGGCCCGAAGCTGGTGAGCAGTTCCTTCAACGCGTTGACGATGGTGTCGGCGGTGGCGGGTGCGCGGGCGTCGACGAAGGCGAGCAGGGCACCCTCGTCGTCGTAGCGCTGATGGCCGATTCCGGTGCTCGCCTCGGTCAGACCGTCGGTGTAGAGCACCAAGGTGTCCCCGGGCACCAAGTGAAATCTGTGAGCGACGAACCGCGCGTCATCGGTGATCCCGGCGGCATGGCCACCGACGGTGTCGGCGTAATAGGCCGATCCGTCGGCGCTGAGAAGCAGCGGCGGGGGATGACCGCCGCTGGCTAGGGATACGTCGAAACCGTCGCCGCGCATGGTGAGGCTGCCGTCGATCACCGTGCACAGTCGATTGCCGCCGATCTCGACGTCCTGCATCAGCACCGAATTGAGTACGTGAAGCGCCTTCACCGGATCGTGGTCGGCGACCGCGGCCGAGCGAAGCACGTACCGTGCCAGACCGGCGACCACCGCGGCGTCGACGCCCTTTCCGGCTACATCGCCGAGGAAGAAACCCCACGTGGAGCGTGACAGCGGGAACAGATCATAGAAGTCGCCGCCGACGTCGTCGTCCGACGCGGTGTGGTAGTACGCGGCGGCGTCCAGTCCCGGCGGCGGTGCGAGAAGCGGCGGAAGCAGTGAGCGGCGCAAGGTTTCGGCGAACGCCTGCACCCGGCTGCGCTCGGTCTCGGCGCGCTCGCGCTGCGCCAGCAGCTCCTGCTCGTACGATCGCCGATCCTTGGCGTCGACCGCGCTGACGCGCAACAGTTCTGGATGTCCTTCGGCGTCGTAGGCCATGTTGGCGGTGAGGAATATCGGTAGCCGCGTGCCGTCGGCGGTCAGGAAATCCAGCGTCACGCCATCGAGCTTTCCGCTCATCCGCAGGATCGCCCGGAAATGGGTGTCGTAGTGCAAGCGTCCGCCGACGGTCAACAGGTCTGTGATCAGCTTGCCGTGCAGGTGTTTTCGCTCATAGCCGAGCCAGTTGGCCAGGGTGGCGTTGGCTCGGATGATGCGGCCGTCGGGATGGGCGATCGCGTTTCCGGTGGGCGCGTTCTCCCAGTGGTCGTCGAGATCCAGCCCGGTCATGTCGGTTGGGCGAACTCGGCGATCGCTTGAGCCGTGGCGTCCGGATCGCTGACGTGGGGGCAATGGCCGGTCGCACCGAGTGTGACCAGCCGGCTACCGGAAATGTGTTGGTGTACATAGGCTCCCACGGATGCCGGTGCGATCGCGTCCTCGGAACACTCCAGGATCAGCGTGGGTACCGACACCCGCGGCAGGTCGGCGCGGTTGTCGGACAAGAACGTCGCGCGGGCGAACACCCGCGCGCAGTCGGGATTGGTTCGGCAGAACGACGCCTCGAGTTCCTCGGCGAGCTCCGGCCGGTCGGAATTACCCATGATCACCGGGGCCATGGCATGCGACCAGCCAAGGTAATTCAGTTCCAGGGACTCCAGAAGTTCGTCGATGTCAGCCCTGGAGAATCCGCCGCGGTAGCCGTCGTCGTCGATGTAGCGAGGCGACGGCGTGACCATGACGAGCTTGGCGATCCGGTCGGGCTCGGTGATGACCGCGAGGACACCGATGATCGCCGCCACCGAGTGGCCGACGAACACCACGTCGCGCAGATCAAGGTCGCGCAGAATCTCGACGACGTCGTCGGCGTAGCCGTCCAGCGACGAGTACTTGGTGTCGTCCCACGCCTTGGGGTCCGAGGCCCCGGAGCCGACGTGGTCCATCAACACAATGCGAAATTCAGACTGCAGCCGGTCGACGATGAGCCGCCACAGGTTCTGGTCACACCCGAAACCGTGGGCTAGGAACAGCGTCGGACCGCTCTGGTTTCCAACGATCTTGATGTTGTTCCGGGTCCAAACGTCCATGACCAGCAGCTTAAAAGCCACCGCCCATTGACTGTGCCTCCCGCCCGGGCTGTCAGGGCGTTTCGGCTGGTCATTACGGGGGTATACGTGCTCGATCAGGTTCAGATCCGCGAGCCCGCATTGAAATTCTTCGAGGGACGGACGTACCCGTGGCTGGACCAAATTCCGATTATTCCGATGTGACGGATATGTTCCGTCACCTCAATACACTGGATGAGGGGTCGGGTGCCTACCACCGGCAACGCGATTTGATCTGTGAGCGTTGCCTGCCGCTGGCCGATCACATCGCACGTCGTTATCGCAATCGCGGTGAGTCGCACGAAGATCTTGTGCAGGCAGCGCGTGTCGGGCTGGTCAATGCGCTCAATCGATTCGACGTCGACAACGGAGCAGAATTCCTGTCGTTCGCCGTACCGACGATGATGGGCGAGGTTCGTCGGCACTTCCGGGACCACGCGTGGGCGGTGAAGGTCCCGCGCACGGTCAAAGACCTCCAGATGCGGGTGAACAAGGCCACCGCGAAGCTGGCGCAGGGCCTGGGGCGCGCACCGACCGCGAGCGAAATCGCCGAGGATCTCGGCGTCGATCGCGAACAGGTGGTGCAAGCGGTGATCGCCGGGTCGAACTATTCGACGCTGTCGACCGACATACCGGCGATGCGCGATGACGATTCGGCCTCCATAGGGGACAGTTTCGGCGGTGACGACGCCGGCTTCGACAAGGTACTCGACGTCGAGACCGTGCGGCCGTTGATCGCCGCCCTACCGACCCGCGAACGCGACGTGCTGACGCTGCGCTTCTTCGAGGACATGACGCAGAGTCAGATCGCGGCGCAGGTCGGTTGTTCGCAAATGCATGTGTCGCGCCTGCTGGCAAAGGCGTTGGAGACGTTGAGAAGTCAGGTCAAAGAATCTTTCCTCGCCGCTGCGAGCTGAGTCTCTAATGCCGATCGCGGAACGGCGGCAGCGGAAGCTAGTGGGGCACTCTGTTGCCAATCACGCGCTCAAGTGCGCGAACGTCGGATTCGATCTGTCGCGATAGCCAATACGCGAGCACGAATCCGGCGATTCCCCCGATGCACAGTGCGCGGATGGGGACGATGACTTGCGCGATCTCGACCGGAGTCAAGAAGGTCACGGCGACGACGCCAAGCAACGGCACGGAGGCCGCAACCGCCAGATAGCGTGGTAGTCGACGGCTGAGTGCTCGCAGCTCTTCGGCTTCCCGAGGGCTCGTCTGTCCGTATGCCACCAGCTCCGGGTAAACGCTGCGCACGACGTAGAAGGTCAAGAGAAAGAACGGGTATGCGATCGCGATTGCGCCACAGATCGTGATTGACCCGAAGAAATGGATCGCAGATCTACCGGGGATTCCACCGGCGGCGAATTGCATAGTAAGCGGAAATGTCAGCCCTGACAGCAACCACAAGCCGAACACAATGAATACCGCCCGATCGCCTGCGACAAGACAGTCGCGGCGCGCACGGGCCAAGTTCTCTTCGGGCGGCGCCGGTCCTCGTCGCAGGCGGCGTGGGACCAGGATGATGTAGCGATACCAATAGAGCAGCACCGCCGCTCCGAGCGGGAAGAACACCACGTTGACGACTGTGGTGACCAGCATGAACCGGCCCTGCGCATACTCCGAAAGCTGGCTGACAATAAGCAGCTGATTGTGCTGAATGTTGTACGCGCTGGCCAAGAGGTTGGGAATCATGATGGCGAGGAAGGCGATTGGCACAAAGAACGGCCGTAGCCGCAGCCGCCAGCTTCGAACAGGCGGATCAACTAGATCACGAGCGCTCGGATCGAGACACAGCTGGAGTTGCTCGGCGAGTTCAGCGCCTGAAGCCCAGCGCTGTTCACGTGCTGCGCTCAGTGCTATGAGCAGAACTCTGCGCAGCGCCGGCGGACAGGTCTCCGGTAGCGCCGCCAGTGCTGTCGGCGGAATCCCCTTTGCGCGGGTGGTCAACATCAACTCAAGCGCTGTGGTGTCGCCGATCGCTCCGGCCCCTCTCGCTCGCGCGGCTTGCGCCGCGGAGTCATCGAACGGCTTGTTGCCGGTCAAGAGCTCCCACAGCACGACGGCAAGGGAGTAGATATCGCTACGGGCATCGAGATTCGCCATGTCGAGGGTGTGCCCAGGCTGGCAAGCCGTCAGTTGCTCGGGGGACATGTACGAGAGTGAGCCGCCGAAGTATTCGAAGGGACTCGCACCCGTTACGTTGCGGGCGAAGCTGATGTTGAAGTCCGCGAGTTTGGGGGTCCCGTCGGCGGCGAGGAGGACATTCGCCAGTTTGATGTCGCGATGCAACACGCCGTGTGAATTGGCATAGTCCAACGCCTGAGCGAGCCGCTTCCCCAGCCACGCGACAGTGTCTGGCCAGGGGAGCGTGGCGAGCTCGGCTCGCGTCGATGATTCCGTAGGACGGATTCCCCCTCGCCCCTCCAGTGCGTGGTCCACCGCGTCGAGCAGCGTCTGGCCGGTTTCTGGTGGCTTTTCCGCGCGATGAATCGCCTCGACAACGTCCAGCAGTGTTCCGCCGGGGAGATACTGCATGTACAACAGCCGCCAGTTTTGTTCGTGCAGGATCCGCTGGTCGAAAACCCGGACGATGTAGTCGTGATCCAGCTGGGCCAGAGTTTGCGGTTCGTGTCCTTCATTCGCGGAAATCTTGACCGCCACCAGCCGTTGCATGGACCGTTGGCGGGCTAGAAAGACTTTCGCGAATGCGCCGGTGCCCAATTCGAGCAGCAGATCGAAGTCGTCGAGCTGCTGACCGACCTCGATTGTTGTGAGGCGGGTCGATGGACTGAGCCCGGCGAATGATGGCTCGTATGTTCCGGTACGAGTTCCGCTTTCGCCGTCGACGCCCACAGGCGCTTGAGTTTGCGTCAATTCGAAGGGATAGTCGGCGGTCGAATCAGTCATGACAACCTCGTTCCAGGTCGCCTTATCGTATCGACGGAGTCGGTGGTCTAGGTGTTCTTGGCGTAACCCCGGCCCAAGTGCGCCGATTCTGCAGCAGGGTCGATAGTCTTCGAATCCACGACCCTGGCGAATAAGGTGGAGCCCCCTGTCAGGATTGAACTGACGACCGCTCGCTTACAAGGCGAGTGCTCTACCACTGAGCTAAGGAGGCCTGCGGGCCTTGAGTTTATCGGGTCGCCGGTTCGGGGAACTCCGCTCCCCGTGACTGTCAAGGACGATCTGCTCAGCGACTTCCCGCACGTGTATCCCAGACTCGAGCGGCCCGAGGTCGAACGGCTCCTCACGCTGCTCGACAAGAGCGCGAGCACCGGAGGCGGTCTCGGCCTCAGCATCGCCACCGCCATCAAGCCGTTGGTACCCGAGGTTGCCGCGCGGATCGAGTCATACAAGCAGTCCGATGTAGACGACTACGTGCGGATGCTGCGGGGCGCCACCGTGCTATTGCTGCAGCGTTGGCAGCCCGAAGACCAGCCCCCGACTCCGGAGAGCGTGTCAGCGGCGATCGAGGCGATCGAAGCCGACGCCTGAGCTCACTCCTCGACGTCGATAATGCGTTGAGAGGTCACCGTCCTCGACGTCGAACGGGCGCGCGGCCGGCGACCGGGCAACGGGATCCGGTCGGCGATATTGCTCAACGGGTTCACGACTTGGCTCAACGTCACGACGGCATCGTGGAGGGCGTCGATCGTCGGCGCCAGCGCCTCTAGACCGGGCGCCAACCGGTTCAGCGTGTCCGCGACGTCGGCCAGCTTGAGCAACGGACCGTCGGGATCGGTGAGCGTGTCCAACAGGCCGTCCTCGGCCAGTAAGCGGTCGGCCACGCCGTCCTCGCGTAGCACCCGCTCCACGAGGCCATCGTTGGCCAGTAGCTGATCGGCCAGCCCGCCCGGGGCGATCACTCGCGACAGTGCGCCGTCGTCGGTGGTCATGCGGTCCACCAGGCCGCCTTCGGCCATCAGCTGGTCCACCAGCCCGCCGGGGGCCACCGCCCGGGCGACCGCACCGTTCTCCGCGGTCACGCGATCCAGCAGGCCACCCTCGGTGGTCAGCTGATCGACCAGTCCGCCCGGTCGCAGCAGCCGGTCCAGCGGGCCGTTGGGTGCCAACGCCCGGCCCAGCGGGGCGTCGTCGTCCATCAGACGTGCCAGTCGGTTCGCCCGCTCGACCGCGTCGTTCAGGCCGAGCATGGTGGCGAACGACGCCGATCCGGGCCCACCCTCGACGGCGTCGCCGAGCGTGCGCTGCGCCATGCTCACCGCCCCGGTCGCCATGGCCAGGCCCGCGTCGGCGACGGTCAGGGCGGCTCGCGCCGGTGCGGTCGCGATATCGGTCAGCGCTTTGCCGAAGTTCATCACCTCAGTCTATGGACGGCGCAAGATGAAAACCCACAGGAAGTACACAGCCTGCTGGCAGGAACATCACCGGCGAGAGACGGACAGTGAATAGGTGGCCATGCCTGCACTACCCGAGAACACACCGGAGGCCAAGGTCCTCGTCGTCGACGACGAGGCCAACATCGTCGAACTCTTGTCCGTCAGCCTGAAGTTCCAGGGGTTCGAGGTCTACACCGCCTCCAACGGACCCGCCGCGCTGGACAAGGCGCGTGAGGTACGCCCGGACGCCGTCATCCTCGACGTGATGATGCCCGGGATGGACGGTTTCGGGCTGCTGCGACGGCTGCGCGCAGACGGTATCGACGCCCCAGCGTTGTTCCTCACTGCGCGCGACTCGCTCCAGGACAAGATCGCCGGCCTCACCCTCGGCGGTGACGACTACGTGACCAAACCGTTCAGCCTCGAAGAGGTGGTGGCCCGGTTACGGGTGATCCTGCGCCGCTCCGGCCGTGGTGTCGAGGAGCCTCGCAACTCGCGGTTGTCCTTCTCCGACATCGAACTCGATGAGGACACCCATGAGGTGTGGAAGGCGGGGGAGCCGGTGTCGTTGTCGCCGACGGAGTTCACGCTGCTGCGGTACTTCATCATCAACGCGGGGACGGTGCTGTCCAAGCCCAAGATCCTCGACCACGTCTGGCGCTACGACTTCGGCGGCGACGTCAACGTCGTCGAGTCCTACGTGTCCTATCTGCGGCGAAAAATCGACACGGGCGAAAAGCGCCTGTTGCACACGTTGCGCGGCGTGGGGTACGTGCTCCGCGAGCCACGGTGATGAGCGCATGCGCGAAGAACAGACAATTGTGTGAGCGCTTGCGCGAAGAACAGACAACCGTGATGAGCGCTTGCGCGAAGAACGGCAGCGCGCGACGCAGAACCGAACGTGCGCCGACAATGAGTAGATGACCGCACGCGTGCCGCTGAGGGTGGCGCTGGTGGCGGCCACCCTGCTGCTGGTGGCGTGCGGTCTGCTCGCATCCGGCGTGGCGGTCACCACGATCCTCCGCCACACGCTGAGCAACCGCGTCGACCAAGAATTGCTCGACGCTTCGCGAGGGTGGGCCCAGGCGCCGCGCCAGGGGTCCGACGATGCGCTGGAGAGCCCCAACCCGGCACGGCCACCGACGAACTTCTATGTCCGCGGCGTCGGAGCCGACGGACACATCTGGATCGCCGTCAACGACCGAGATGCGGAACCGGCGCTGCCCGCCGACAACGACGTGGGTTCGGAACCGGTCACCATCGGCTCGCTGCACGGCTCCGATGTGCAGTGGCGCGCGATGACGGTCCGCAGCCCCGACGGGGTGGTCACCGTCGCCGTCGACTTCTCCGCTGTGCAGACCACAGTGCGCGAGTTGATCTACGCACAGGTCGGGATCGGGCTGGCGGTGCTGGTGGTGCTCGGGGTGGTCGGCTATGCGGTGGTGCACCGCAGCCTGCGTCCGCTGGTCGAAGTCGAGCAGACCGCGGCGGCGATCGCGGCCGGCGAATTCGATCGCCGTGTCCCCCAGCGTGATCCGCGCACCGAGGTGGGCCGGCTGTCGGCGGCGCTCAACGGCATGCTCGCCCAGATCCAGACCGCCATGGCGGCCTCTGAGGCCTCCGCCGAGCAGGCCCGCAGTTCCGAGGAGCGGATGCGACGGTTCATCACCGACGCCAGCCACGAGCTCCGCACGCCGCTGACCACCATCCGTGGATTCGCCGAGTTGTACCGGCAGGGCGCGGTACGCGACGTCGAGATGCTGATGAGCCGCATCGAGAGCGAGTCCGGCCGGATGGGCTTGCTCGTGGACGACCTTCTGCTTCTCGCCCGCCTCGACGCGCAGCGCCCGCTCGAGCACCGGCGCGTCGATCTGCTGACCCTTGCCACCGACGCGGTCCACGACGCGCGCTCCATCGCCCCCAAGCGAGCGACCAGGTTGGAGGTGCTCGATGGGCCCGGCACCCCGGAAGTGCTTGGCGACGAAGCCCGACTGCGCCAGGTGCTGGGCAACCTGATGGGCAACGCGCTTCAGCACACTCCAGAAACCGCCGGGGTGACGGTGCGGGTGGGCACCGCGGGTGACCGCGCGGTGCTGGAGGTGTGCGACGAGGGGCCGGGTATGACGGAAGACGACGCGCGACGGGTGTTCGAACGGTTCTATCGCGCAGACTCGTCACGCACCCGGGCGAGCGGCGGCACCGGGCTGGGACTGTCGATCGTCGACTCGTTAGTTCTGGCCCACGGCGGAACGGTCGACGTCACCACCGCGCCGGGGCAGGGGTGCACGTTTCGGGTCAGCCTGCCGCGCATCGTCGATGTGGCGGCTCAGGTCAGCTGAGCCAGTGCCGCCTTGATCTTGGTCTGGGCCTCGTCGAGCGATTCCTGCGACGGGTTCTGGTCGGCGTTGGCGAATCCGAAATCGGCGAGGTCGTTGGTTGGGAAGACGTGCACGTGCAGATGAGGCACTTCCATCCCGGCGATGATGACACCGGCCCGTTCGGCGGGGAACGCCTTGACCACGGCCTTGCCGATCAGCTGTGACACCTCCATGACGCGGCCGAAGACCGCGGACTTGACGTCCTGCCAGTTGTCGATCTCGGCTCGCGGCACAACGAGCGTGTGGCCCTGGGTGATCGGGGCGATCGTCAGGAAGGCGACGATGTCGTCGTCCTCGTAGACGAACCGGCCTGGTAGCTCCCCGTTGATGATCTTCGTGAACACGCTCGCCATGGCGTCGAGCATAGTGAGCGACGCGCCGCGGTCGAGGGCGCGTCGGCTATCCGCGGCCGTCAGCTTTGTCCGCCATTCGGCCCGATGTGGTCGTGGAGCTCGGCGACGGACCAGGGCGGGGTGTCGTGGTGGTCGCGGTAGGCCAGAATCGTCGGCGTCGGCCTGTCGAAGCGCCCGACGAACCCGCCGGCGGCGATGAAGATCTGTCCGGTCACGTCCCTGGCCAGGTCACTCGCCAGATAGGCGTAAGTCGGGGCGACGTACGCCGGGGGCGCGGCGTCGAGGGCACCTTGCATGCTCACGTCGTCCAACAGGCCGCGACGGTTCAGGTCGGCGATGTGCGCCTCGTAATCCGCACCAGTGGAGAGCCGCGTCCTGGCGCCGGGACAGACGACGTTCGCGCGCACGCCGTGCTCGTTGAGTTCGGCGGCGATCGCCAGGGTCAGCCCGTTGACGCCGCCCTTGCCCGCCGGATACCCCGTACCGCCGTAGTCGCCGAGGAACGCAAACGAACTCGTGTTCACGATCGCGCCTCCGCCCTGGGCGACCATCCTGGGCGCGGCGGCTCGGCAAGTCTCGAAGGCCGTATTGAGATGTGCGTCGATCAACTCGCGGAATTGGCCCGACGTGATCGTGAGGATCGACGATCCGACGGGCTCAGCTGTGCCCGCACAGTTGATCAGGATGTCGATGCGACCGAACTCCTGAACGCACGTGTCGATCAGGTGTTCGGCGATCTCCGGATCGGCCGGCGAGCCGGGGACTCCGTGCGCGCCCGGAATCCGTTGCGTCGCTTGCGCTACGGCGTCCCGATCACGGCCGTTGACGACCACCCCGGCACCATCGGCAGCGAGCAGTTCAGCCACCGCCAACCCCACGCCGCGCGATCCGCCGGCGATGACCGCGCCACGCCCGGACAGTGACGGGCTACTTGGCATCCGTTGACTGGCTGGCCGCCTGACCGAACTGCATCATGTCCATGTTCCAATAGCCACGAAGGTTGGTGAGCAGACCGGCGTCGTTGACCTTGTAGGTGAACACTCCGCGCACCGTGCTGGTCATCCCGTTGTCGAACTTGCTGCGCAGCACCAGGATATGAGCCACCTCGTGCGGGGAACTGGACGGAAATGTCTCTTCGCAGGTGATCCGCAGGTCGTTGGAGGCCATGTTGGCATCGTAGAAGCCCGATACCGCCTCCTTCCCGCGAATTCCCGTGCCATCGGGGTTGGTGAAGGACTGCCCGATCGGATCCTCGATGACGACATCGTCGGCCATCAGGGCCAACCAGCCCTCTTTGTCGTGAGAGTGCACGCATCTCCACGAATTGTGGGAGGCCGCCAAAGCCGGTGTCTTCTCGACGGTTTCCTGAGGCATGAGCTCTACCGGTCGTCGTCGGTGTAGCGAATGACGCCGCGAATGTTCCTGCCCTCGAGCATGTCGGAGTAACCGTCGTTGATCTGCTCCAGCTTGTACTGCCGGGTGACCATGTCGTCGAGGTTCAACTTGCCTGCCTTGTACATCGACAGCAGCTGCGGGATGTCGTAGTGCGGGTTGCCGCCACCGAAGATGGTGCCCTGCAAGTTCTTCTGCAACAGGGTCAGCATCGCCAGGTTGAGGTTCACCTCGGTATCGAGCAGGCTGCCGATGGCGGTGACCACGCAGGTGCCACCCTTGGCGGTCAAACTGAGGTAGTTCTCGACGTCCTTGCCGTGCAGCTCGCCCACGGTGATGATCACCTTGTGGGCCATCAGTCCCCAGGTGACCTCGCCGATACCGGCCATCGCGGACTCCCAATCCGGATAAGCATGTGTGGCACCGAATTTCAGCGCCTGGTCACGCTTCCACTCCATTGGGTCGATAGCGAAGATGCGACGTGCGCCCGCGGTGACTGCGCCCTGCAGAGCGCCCATGCCGACGCCGCCGACGCCGACGATCGCGACGTCCTCACCGGGCCGGATGTCACCGCTGCGGACGGCCGAGCCGTAGCCGGTGGTGATGCCGCAACCGACCAGGCACGCAACCTCGAACGGAATCGACTCGTCGATCTTCACGACCGAACTCTTGTGTACGACCATGTAGGGCGAGAACGTGCCCAGCAGGGTCATCGGGAAGACGGGTTGTCCCTTGGCGTGGATGCGGTGGGTGCCATCGGAGACCGCGGTGCCCCCGAGCAGACCGGCGCCGAGGTCGCAGAGGTTGCGCATACCGGCCTGACAGGACGGACAGTTGCCGCAGGACGGGATGAACGACATCACGACGTGATCGCCGGGCTTGAGGTCTTCGACGCCCGGACCGACCTCGGTGACGATGCCCGCACCCTCGTGGCCACCGAGCACCGGGAAACCGGCCATCGGGATGCCGCCGGTCACCAGGTGGTGGTCGGAGTGGCACATCCCCGACGCCTCCATCTGCACCTTGACCTCGTCCTTGACGGGGTCCCCGATTTCGATCTCCTCGATCGACCACGGCTGGTTGAACTCCCAGATGAGAGCACCTTTTGTCTTCATTGGAACGTGCCTTCCGCTAGTACCGGTGACCTCAGACTAGAGGCAGTAGTTAGGTAGGTCACACCCACCCCCAATCAACTGCTTGGCCGGGTCACCAGATCGGTACCGGGGCCTGGCCGAGGGGGTAATAACCGGGCAACTTCTCGCCGGCCAGGGACCGCTCGATGCGCTTCTGCATTCCGGGCGACAGGTCGCCGGACTCGATCAGTTTCGCGTACCCCTTGGCGACGTGGCCGAAATCGAAGAAGTCGCGCTGCCATTCGATCTTCAGGTCGGCGTTCAGCCGAAACCAGCTGCCCCCGATACCGTAGATCTCGTCGGTGGTGCCGTCGGACTTGTTCGCGACCTGCTTCCAGAAGCCGACGATCTCGCCCTGCTTGTCGTCCACGAGCACCTTCTGGTACTCGTAAACCCAGTTCTCCAGGCCCTCCATCTCCAAACCCAGCGCGACGTCCCGGATTTCGTCCTTGCCGACACACATCACGTCTTCCTTGGGGCCGATGTTCCAGCCGTAGGTCGCGTCATCGGTGTAGAACTCGGCCAACGGTTTCCAGTCGCCGTTGCGTTCGGCGTCCCGGTTGGCCTCCAGCCACTGCTCGACCCAGTTGTCGAGCGCTTGGCGGGGTAGTGACGGCATTGTCATTCTCCTGTTTCTTTGATCATCAGTGCTTGGGTCGGGCACATGTCGACCGCGTTCTGTATCTCGTCGCGGGCGTCGTCGGGCGGTTCGGCATCGAGGATCTCGACCTTGCCGCGTTTGGGCACCCGAAAGTAGTCGGGCGCCTCGAGCTCACACATCGCGTGGCCCTGACACAGGTCAAGATCCACTTCGACTCTGTAGGAACCCATCTGCGGTGCCTACTTGCTCCGCCGTCGATACCGCGCCTTCGCGGGCCGCTGCAGCTGCACCACCATCTTCGAGTGGTCGTTGCGATAGCTGTCAGCCGGTTGCGCCATCTCGAACTCGTACTCGCGCAACAGGACCGAGAAGATCGCCTTGATCTGCATCTGGGCGAACGCCGCGCCGACGCAACGGTGCCTGCCCGCGCCGAACGGGATCCACGTCCAGCGGTTCACGATGTCGGCCTGTTCAGGCTTGTTGTAGCGGTCCGGATTGAAACCGTCGGGATCCGGGAAGTCCTCGGGAATCCGGTTGCTGATCGCCGGCGAGGCAGCCACGAAGTCGCCCTCGTGAATGGGGAAGCCCGCTACCTCGAATTCGCCCTGGGCCACCCGCATCAAGATGATCAGTGGCGGGTGCAGCCGCAGTGTCTCCTTGACGACGTTATCCAGCAACGGAATCTGGCGCAGCGCATGGAAGCTGACTTCCTGACCGTCGGCGTAGAGCTCGTCGAGCTCGGCCTGGACCTTGGCGTAGATCTCGGGGTGGCGGATCAGCTCGATCAGGGTCCACGCCGAGGTTCCCGAACTGGTGTGGTGCCCGGCGAACATCAGCGAGATGAACATGCCGGTGACCTCGTCGGCCGAGAACCGCGGATTGCCGTCCTCGTCCTTGATCGACACCAGCACATCGAGCATGTCGCGGTCGGACTTGTCCTCCGGCGGATTGGCCACCCGCTGGTTCATGATCTCCTGCACCAGCGCAACGAGTTTCACGCGCGCCTCGTCGCGGCGCTGGAAGCTTTCGATCGGCAGGTAGGGGTCGACGTAGCACAGCGGGTCGGTGCCGCGCTCGAGATCGTGGTAGTACTCGGCGAACCGGTGGTCGAGCTGGTTGCGGAACTTCAGCCCGATCAGGCAGGCCGTCGAGGTGTAGATCGTCAACTCGGCGAAGAAGTCGAGCAGCTCGATCTCGCCCTCGTCGCCCCAGTCGGCGATCATCTTCTTGACTTCGCCCTCGATGGTGGTCGCGTGGCCCTTCATGTGCTCACCGCGCAGCGCCGAATTGTGCAGCATCTCCTTGCGACGCTCGGGGCTTGCGTCGAACACCACACCCTTGCCGAAGATCGGCGTCATAAACGGATAGGCCTCGGCCTGGTCGAGATCCTCGTCGGCCGAACGGAAGAAGAACTCGTTGGCCTCGGCGCCGGACAGCAGGATGACGTGCTTGTCCACCAACTGGAACCAGCCGACGTCACCGCACTCGTCGCGAACCCGTTGCATCAAGCCGATCGGGTCGGTGCGGAACTCCTCGAGGTGTCCGTGCTCTTCTTCACCACCGGAAACCCGGGGCACGATCGCGGTCGTCATGACTTCAGGTTCTCCTCGTTCAACTTGAGTTGCTGGCGTTCCGCCGGCGCGGTGGCCAGCGGCGCCTCGGGCTGAAGTTCCATGTTGGCGATGAACCCACCGCGAGGTGTCTCCGCCACGAAGGTGATGGCCCTGGCCAGGTCGGCCGCCCGCAGGAAGTAATCGTGCCGGGCCTGGCCCCACTTCGCCCAATCTTCGAGTGCCGGGCCGATCTTCTCGGCGGGCAGACTCCAGCCCATGCTGGTCTTCGTCGGACCGGGGTGCACGATCGAGGCGCGCACGCCGGTGCCCTCCAGTTCCATCTGGAAGTTGTTGACCATGGCCAGAAGCGCCGCCTTCGCCGCCCCGTAGGCGCCCATGTGCGGCCGCTGGCGCAGCGCCACATCGGATCCCACGAAGATCAGGTCGCCGCGCTGGCGCGCGAGCATGCCCGGGAGCACCGCCGACGCCAGCCGGTTGGCCCCGACGAGGTGGATCTGCAGCTGCGACTCGAACTCGTCGGTGCTGATCTCGGCCAGCTTGCCGAAGTAGGTGTCACCGGCACCGGCCACCAATACCTCGATCTCGCCGAGCGCCTCCACCGATTGGGCGACAAACGTTTTCACCGAGTTGGGGTCGGTGACGTCGAGATGGAACCCGACGGCCTCGCCGCCGTCGGCGTTGATCTTGCCGACGATGTCTTCGAGTTTCTCGACGCGACGGGCGCCCAGCGCGACTGGGAAGCCGCGCGCGGCCATCTCGATCGCCGTCGCCTCTCCGATTCCGGATGAGGCGCCGGCGACGATGACGGGTCGTCGTTCGGGCAGGGGGTCGAACCGGGGCATCAGACAGTCTCCACAGTGATGGGAAGGTGAGCGAATCCGCGGACATTGCTCGAGTGGACGCGGACGGCGTTGGCCTCGTCCACCTCGTATCCGCGGATTCGCTTGAACAACTCGGTCAACGCGACCTTGGCCTCCATCCGCGCCAGGTGCGCACCGAGGCAGAAGTGGGCACCGCTGCCGAAACTCATGAGCTTTGAACCTATTTCGCGGCCGATGAGGAAACGGTCGGGGTCCTCGAACACCCGCTCGTCGCGGTGAGCCGACCCGGGCAGCAACAGCAACACGTCACCGTCGGGGATGGTGGTGTCGTACAACGTCAGCTCGCCCGAGACCGTGCGCGCGAGGATCTGGCTCGAGGTGTCGTATCGCAGCGTTTCCTCGACCCAGAGCGGAATCCGCTGCAGGTCGGCGTAGACCGGAGTCAACTGGTCGGGGTTCCTGTGGCCCCAGAAGGCCGCATTGGCAAGCAGTTTCGTGGTGGTCTCATTACCGGCGATCACCATCAGGAACATGAAGCCGATGATCTCGTCGTCGGTGAGCCGGTCGCCGTCGATCTCGGCCTCCAGCAGCGCGGTGGTCAGGTCGTCGCTCGGCTCCTTGCGGCGTTCGGCCACCATGCCCTGGTAGTAGACGATCAGGTTGATCGATGCCTCCACGGCCGAGGGCGGTACGTCGGTGACACCCTCGTCGCGGTGCATGACACCGTCGGCCCACGCCCGCACCTGGTCGCGATCGGGCTCCGGCACACCCATGAGCTCCGAGATGACGTCCATCGGCAGCTTGCCCGCGAATTCGCCGACGTAGTCGACGGTCTCGTTCGAGCGTGCCTTGTCCAACATGACATCGAGGTGCTGCACGGCGATCTCGGTGACGCGCGGCTCCAACTCGCGGATGCGCCGAGGCGTGAAACCTTTCGACACCAGTGTGCGCAGTCGCAAGTGGTCGGGGTCGTCCATCGCCAGGAAGGACATGGTCTTGGAGGCGTGCGGTCCGCGGGACGCGGGATCCAGCGATACGCCGAACTTGTTCGACAACGTGGTGCTGTTGCGGAAACCCTGCAGGACATCCTGGTGCCGCGACAGGGCCCAGAAGCCGAGTTCGTCGTTGCGATACAGCGGTGCCTCGTCCCGCAGCCGCTTGTAGTACGGATACGGATCCTCGTGGAAGTCGTAGTCGTATGGGTCAAGAACGATTTCGCTGATGGTCACTGCTCGTCTCCCAAGATGAGGCCGACGACGTAGCTGAGCCGGTCGGCGATCTGGTGGTAGGTGAAGACGCCGCTACCCGCGTTGACCAGCGCGCCGAAGAACGTCATCTCCAGGGCCGCCAATGCGCGCGGGTCGGCCTCTGGGCCCATGGCCGAGCGGATGCGGCGGTGGATCTCGGCACCGATGCGGTCGCGTACCGCGCGCACTGCGGAGTCGCTACCGCTGAGTAGCGCGGTCGTGCACGCCGCCGCGACCTCGGGTTCGTCGGCGACCATCAGCGCCATCGCGCGCAGAGTCTTCTCGACGCGGGCGACCCGGCTGTCGTTGACGTCGGTGAAGTACGGCACCTGACGCATCAGGTCCAGGTACACCTCGGCGATCAGGTGGTTCTTCGACGAGAAGTAGGTGTAGGCGGTGGCCGGGGCGACCTTGGCCCTAGCGGCGACGGCGCGCACCGTCAGGTCGGCGTAGGAGGATTCGCGCAGCATCTCGACACCGGCGGTGAGCACCTTGCGGAACGTCTCCTCCTGGCGACGGTTCCGCGGTGTCTCGGCGGTGCTGACAGGCGCCGGGCCTGGGACCGCAACCACGGGCTCGCTGGACACCTGTCCAAGTTATCGGACACGGGCTCGGCTCCGCAAGTATGCAGCTAGTAAACGCTATGCTTGCCAGCCGCACTGCGAGGGGACTATCGTTCGGTTCAACAATTCGGACACTTGTCCAGCAATGGTGAACGGAGACGGCATGGCTGTGCTGGCGAATCGGGAAAGTCAGCTGCTCATCGACGGCAAGCTCGTCGCGGGAAGCGGCGGGTCGTTTGAAACCGTCAACCCCGCCACCGAGGAAGTGCTGGGTGTCGCGGCCGACGCCACCGCCGACGACATGGGTCGTGCGATCGAGGCGGCCAGGCGCGCCTTCGACGAGACCGACTGGTCGACCGACACCGACTTGCGGGTGCGTTGCCTTCGCCAGCTGCAGGCCGTCCTGAAGGAGCACATCGAGGAACTGCGCGAGATCACGATCGGCGAGGTGGGCGCGCCCCGGATGTTGACGTCGGCGGCTCAGCTCGAGGGACCGGTCGACGATCTGAGCTTCTGCGCCGACACCGCCGAGTCCTACGAGTGGAACACCGATCTCGGGGTCGCGTCGCCGATGGGCATCAAGACCCGCCGCCGCCTCGCCCGCGAGGCCGTCGGCGTCGTCGGCGCCATCACCCCGTGGAACTTCCCGCACCAGATCAACCTGGCCAAGATCGGCCCGGCGTTGGCCGCCGGCAACACCATCGTGCTCAAGCCGGCCCCGGACACCCCGTGGTGTGCGGCCGCGGTCGGAGAGTTGATCGCCGAGCACACCGACATCCCGCCGGGCGTCGTCAACATCGTCACCTCCAGCGATCACGGGGTCGGTGCGCTGCTGTCCAAGGACCCACGGGTGGACATGGTTTCGTTCACCGGGTCGACGGCGACCGGTCGCAGCGTGATGGCCGATGGCGCCGCGACGATCAAGAAGGTGTTCCTGGAACTGGGCGGCAAGTCGGCGTTCCTCGTGCTCGACGACGCCGACCTGGCCGCCGCCTGCTCGATGTCGGCGTTCACCGCGTCGATGCACGCCGGACAGGGATGCGCCATTACCACCCGACTGGTGGTGCCGCGGGCTCGCTACGACGAGGCGGTGGAGGCCGCGGCGGCGACGATGGGCGGACTCAAGCCGGGCGACCCTCAGGACGCCGGAACCATCTGCGGCCCACTCATTTCCGCGCGTCAGCGCGACCGGGTTCAGGGTTACCTCGACTCGGCGATCGACGAGGGCGGCAAGTTCGCCGTCGGCGGTGGCCGCCCCGCCGATCGCGATACCGGCTTCTTCATCGAGCCCACCGTCATCGCCGGGCTGGACAACAACGCCAAGGTCTCGCGGGAGGAGATCTTCGGACCGGTGCTGACGGTCATCGCCCACGACGGCGACGACGACGCCGTCCGCATCGCCAACGATTCGGCCTACGGCCTTTCAGGCACGGTGTTCTCGGCCGACGAAGAACGCGCGAACCGGGTCGCGGCACGGATGCGGGTCGGCACGGTCAACATCAACGGCGGCGTCTGGTATTCGGCGGATATGCCGTTCGGCGGATACAAGCAGTCCGGGCTGGGTCGCGAGATGGGACTGGCGGGCTTCGAGGAATACCTGGAAATCAAGGCGATCGCTACGGCGGTGTGACGATCACGCCGAACGTGGGTTACCCGCACGCAAAACGTCGCGAGGCGTGACACAACCCCACATTCGGCAACGAGGAAGGAACACGATGGGGTTCTACGAGGACCAGTTCAAGGACAAGGTGGCGATCGTCACCGGCGCCGGCGGCGGTATCGGCCAAGCGTATGCCGAGGCGCTGGCGCGCGAGGGCGCCGCAGTGGTGGTTGCCGACATCAACACCGAGGGCGCCCAGAAGGTGGCCGACGGCATCAAGGGCGAGGGCGGCAGCGCGCTCGCCGTGCGTGTCGACGTCTCCGACCCGGAATCGGCGAAGGAGATGGCCGCGCAGACGCTTTCGGAGTTCGGCGGCATCGACTACCTGGTGAACAACGCCGCGATCTTCGGCGGCATGAAACTGGACTTCCTGATCACCGTGGACTGGGACTACTACAAGAAGTTCATGAGCGTGAACATGGACGGCGCGTTGATCTGCACCCGGGCGGTGTACAAGAAGATGGCCAAACGCGGCGGCGGGGCGATCGTCAACCAATCCTCGACGGCGGCGTGGCTGTACTCGAATTTCTACGGTCTGGCCAAGGTCGGGGTCAACGGGCTGACCCAGCAGCTGGCGACCGAGCTGGGCGGGCAGAACATCCGGGTCAACGCGATCGCGCCGGGCCCCATCGATACCGAGGCCAACCGCACCACCACGCCTCAGGAGATGGTCGCGGACATCGTCAAGGGAATCCCGTTGTCGCGCATGGGACAACCGGAGGACCTGGTCGGCATGTGCCTGTTCCTGCTGTCGGATCAGGCCAAGTGGATCACCGGTCAGATCTTCAACGTCGACGGCGGGCAGATCATCAGGTGAGCGACGACGTCAAGCTGGGATACATCGGCCTGGGCAACCAGGGGGCGCCGATGGCCAAGCGTCTGGTCGACTGGCCCGGCGGGCTGGTCGTGTTCGACGTGCGTACCGAGGCGATGACCCCGTTGGTCGAGCTCGGGGCAAGCCCGGCGGAGGATGTCGCTGGAGTCTCTGAGGCCGACGTCATCAGCGTCACGGTGCTCAACGACGAGCAGGTGCGCGACGTCGTCGGTCAGCTCGCCGAACACGCCAAACCAGGTACCGTCATCGCGATCCATTCCACCATCGAGCCCAGTACGGCACCGGATCTGGCAGACCAATTGCGCCCAAGGGGTATTCACATCGTCGATGCGCCGGTCAGCGGTGGCGCCGGAGCCGCCGACAAGGGTGAACTGGCCGTGATGGTCGGCGCCGACGACGAGGCCTACGCTGCGGTCAAACCCGTCTTCAAACAATGGGCATCGCTGGTGGTGCGCGCGGGCGAGCCCGGCGCCGGTACTCGGATGAAGTTGGCTCGGAACATGCTGACGTTCATCGGGTTCGCCGCGGCCTGTGAAGCGCAGAAACTGGCTGAGGCGGCGGGGATCGATCTGCAGAAGCTGGGGCGCGTGGTGCGGCACAGTGACGCGCAGAGTGGTGGACCCGGAGCCATCATGTACCGCGACGACACCAAGCCGCTCACCCCGGACCACTTCCTGCACGACATGTTCGTTCACACTCGTGGTCTCGGCGAGAAGGATCTGCGGTTGGCGCTCGCGCTGGGCAAGGCCACCGACGTCGAACTTCCACTGGCCGAGATCGCGCTGCAGAACCTGGCCGCCGGGCTCGGCGTGCCGCACACGAAGGAGTGACGATGGACGAGTTGCGCCGCAAGGGCCTCGAGAAGATGAACGAGGTCTACGGCTGGGAGATGCCCAACATCGAGGGTGATCCGTATTTCGACCTCACCGTCGACCACCTCTTCGGCACCATCTGGTCGCGCCCCGGGCTGTCGATGCGCGACAAGCGGATCATGACGCTGACCGCCGTGACCGCCGTCGGGAACTCCGACCTCGCCGAAATCCAGGCCAACGCGGCGCTGGCCAACGGGGAGATGACCGAGGACGAGCTCAAGGAGATGGCCGTCTTCCTGACCCACTACCTCGGGTTCCCGCTGGGCTCCAAGCTCGACGGCGCGGTCAGCAAGGTGATCAAGAACCGCAAGAAGCGTCCGGCGGATGACAAGAAGGCCAATGTGAACGCCGCGGTGAAGATGCATTCCGGTGGGACGGTCCATGACGAGTAGGTATGCGTCCCTGTCGCGGGAAGAACTCGCGGTCCTGCTGCCCGAGCTGCTGCTGATCGGTCAATTGATCGACCGGTCCGGAATGGCCTGGATCATCGCAAATTTCGGCCGCGAGGAGATGTTGCAGGTCGCGATCGAGGAGTGGATGGGCGCCAGCCCGATCTACGCCAAACGCATGCAGCGGGCACTGGACTTCGAGGGTGACGACGTCGTCACGATCTTCAAAGGCATGCAGCTCGACATCGGCGCCCCACCGCAGTTCATGGACTTCCGCTACACCGTGCACGACCGGTGGCACGGCGAGTTCCACCTCGACCACTGCGGTGCGCTGCTCGACGTGGAGCCGATGGGCGAGGACTACGTGCGCGGCATGTGTCACGACATCGAGGACCCGACGTTCGACGCGACCGCGGCCGCCACAAACCGTCGCGCGCAGATCCGTCCGATCCACCGGCCTCCACGCACACCGGCCGACCGGCATCCGCACTGTGCGTGGACGGTCGTGATCGACGAGTCCTATCCCGAGGTGGACGATCACCCGGTGTTGGACGTGATGCGCCGAACCCGCGCCGCCAGAACCGAATTCGATCCAATCAACCGCGATGACGAGGGCCAGTCGGACTACTCGGGACCGCTGGTGTCGGACTTCGACTTCGGGGCGTTCTCACACTCGGCGCTGGTGCGCATTGCCGACGAGGTGACCCTGCAGATGCACTTGCTGAACTTGTCGTTCGTGATCGCGGTCGGCAAGCGCGCGGGCACCAACACCGAACTGGCGACCGAGATCTGCACCAAACAGCTGATCGGCATCGCCGGCATCGCCGCCGAACGCATCCACCGCGCGCTGAGACTGCCCGGCGGCATCGAAGGCGCCGTGCGCACACTGCAGTTGCATCCGATGCTCAACCCGGCGGCCTATGTGGACGCCGAGTTCGGTCCGGATGTGGTGCACGTGCGGCGTTCGGCGGCGCACGAGGACGGCGCGTGGGTGTCGCTGGTGACCCCCGACGAGGTGCGTCCGTTGCAGGCCGCCGTCACGGCGATCGACAAGCATCTCGATGTCGAGGTCACCGGCACCGCCCAGGAGTGGACCGCGCGGGTCGTCGACACGGACAGCGAAGCCAAGGAATTCTCCGAGGTGGCGGTTGTCAGGGTCAGCGGCGGTTCGACATGGGAGTTCGAAGACCGCAAGTCATTGCCGTTGACCGTGCTCTGAGCCTCGTGGTCAGCGGGGCGCACCCGTCTGTTCAGCGCGCGGATCTACCGAGTTCCTCGTACTCCGCACCGAGTGTGCGCATCCTGGCCGCAATGGCAGCGAGGTCGCTGTGTGAGCGCTGGATGATCTCGGCGACCTCGCCTGCGCCCTTGCTGACCACCGGCCACAGCATCTGTTGGCCGGCCGGGGTTTCGGGCGTCGTCGCCGCCGCGTCCAGCACCCACTGACGGACCGCATCGAGCTCACGCCTGCCGGCCGCGACCACCGCGGCCGACCTGTCCACCTCAGCCGCGAGGCGGCGATCCAGGTCGGCCAATGCCCCCAGAGCCCTTGCCTGCCTGGCGTTCCGGTCTCGATAGCCCTCGGCGCCCGCGCCCGTCCAATCCGAACCCGGTGTCGCCGACTCCACCTCGTCCCGCAGGGACTCCAGGCGGGCACTGTGGTCCAGCCCGCCGCCGTCCTGCGGGATGCCCTCACCGAACGTCGCGCGCGCCCGCGCCCACGTCGAGAGGAAGGCATCGACGACACTCACGATCGTGAGTTTACGGCCCGCCAGACGGCCGGCCGAGCACCAATTGCGGCGCCTAGCGGGCCGCGGTCGGAGCGGCCACGGACGCGCCGACCCAGCGTCGCAGGTAGCTCCGCAGCTCGGGGCCGCGGCGCGGGGGACGCCCCGGGTCGATGACGAACGACTGGATGATCCGCAGCAGGTGTTCGGCCAGTTCGTCGAGGTCGTGGTCGTCGAACCCCTGCGCGGCCCAGTCAACGTCGAAGCGGCGCAGCATCGAATTGGCGAACTCCAACGCCACATCGGAGGTGACCGTCTGGCTGAACTCGCTGGCCCGCGCGGGCATCAGCAACAGTCCCATGTGTTTGTCCTGTGGCAGCCACTCCAGCGCGGTGGCGATGCCCTCGGCGACCGCCTCCTGCGGGTCGGTCAACCCCTGCAGGTGCTCGGCGAGCCGGTCTAGAAAGCCGGTGGCCGCACGCTGTGCTGAGGCCTGAAGCAGCGCGTCGGTGCTGGGAAAGTACCGGTAGACCGTCTGCCGCGTCACCCCGAGTGTGCGCGCGACGTCGCTGATCGAGAACTCGGCACCGCGCGCGTCGATCGCCTTGCCCGCGGCGTCGAGGATTCGGGCCACCGCCTCCTCATCCGTCGACGGCGCCGAGCCGGACCAACCGTGTGTGCGCACGGCGAAAATCCTACTCAGCCCGCCCGGTCAGCCGGTGTAAGAGACCTGCAGGTCCTTGACGCCGTTGATCCAGCCCGACCGAAGGCGCTGAGGCTCACCGGCTTTGGCAATTCCGGGGATCTGGTCGGCGATCTCGTTGAAGATCAGCTTGATCTCCATGCGGGCCAGGTTCGCGCCGATGCAGTAGTGGGCGCCGTTGCCGCCGAAACCGAGGTGCGGATTGGGGTCGCGCGAGATGTCGAACCGGAACGGCAGGTCGAAGACCTCTTCGTCGAAGTTGGCCGAGCTGTAGAAGAGGCCCACCCGCTGGCCCTCGCGGATCGTGACACCGGCGAGTTCGGTGTCGGCCAGCGCGGTCCGCTGGAAGCAGTGCACCGGGGTGGCCCACCGCACGATCTCGTCGGCCGCGGTCGCGGGCCTGTCGCGCTTGAACAGCTCCCACTGCTCGGGATTCTCGAAGAACGCGTTCATACCGTGTGTCATCGCGTTTCGGGTCGTCTCGTTTCCGGCGACCGCCAGCAGGATCACGAAGAACGCGAACTCCACATCGTCGAGCGACTCCCCATCGAGGTCGGCCTCGATCAGCCGGGTCACGATGTCGTCGGCCGGGCACCGACGGCGCTCCTCGGCCATCGCATAGGCGTACCCCATCAGCTCCGCATTAGCGGCGGTCGGATCGGAGTCGAAGTCGGGGTCGTCGGTGTTCATGATCGCGTTGGTCCATCCAAACAACTTCTCGCGATCGGACTCGGGCACACCGATCAGGTCGGCGATGGCCAGCAGCGGCAGGCGCATCGCGATGTCGTCGACGAAATTGCCACTGCCCTTTTGCTTTGCCTCGGCGACGATTTCGCGTGCGGCGGTCGCCAACCGTTCCTCGAGCGTGGTGATTGCGCGCGGGGTGAACAAGCGCGACACGAGTTTGCGCAGCCTCGTGTGTTCGGGCGCGTCGTGGTTGATCAGCAGCGCCTTGGTGAGCTCGAGCTGATCCGAGGTGACGCCCTCGGGAAGGCGCATCACCGCCCCCTTGCGGTTGGTCGACCACAGCTCGCCGTTGCGCGAGATGGCCTTGATGTCCTCGTGGCGGCTGATCACCCAGTAGCCGCCGTCATCAAAGATCGACTCGGGCTGCTCGTTCCACCACACCGGCGCGGTCTTGCGCAGCTGAGCGAATTCTGTGACGGGGATACCGCGCAGCAGCACCTCGGGGTCGGTGAAGTCATATCCGGGTCCGAACGGGCATGTGGCCTGCGTCATACACTCGACCATACACTGGTTAGTCAAGTGTATGGCCTAACTTGCGTCGTCGACCGAACCGAGATCGAGACTGCGGTTAGGGTGAGCAGTTGTGCGAGTCCTGGTAATCGGATCCGGTGCCCGTGAACATGCGTTGCTGCTGGCGCTGCGGCGTGACCCGCAGGTCGAAGACCTATCGATCGCGCCGGGCAATGCGGGTACCGCCGCGATCGCCGACCAGTACGACGTCGACATCACTTCAGGTGAGGCCGTCGCCAGCCTGGCGCAGCGGCTGGAGGTCGACCTCGTCGTCATCGGGCCGGAAGTACCGCTGGTGCTCGGCGTCGCCGATGCGGTGCGCAGCGCCGGGATCGCCTGCTTCGGGCCGAGCAAGGACGCGGCCCGCATCGAGGGTTCGAAGGCGTTCGGCAAGGAGCTGATGACGGCCGCCGGTGTGCGCACCGCCAGGAGCGAGGTCGTCGACAACCCCGCTCACCTCGACGCGGCGCTCGACCGCTTCGGCCCCGACAGCGGCGAGGCCGCATGGGTGGTCAAGGACGACGGTCTGGCCGCGGGCAAGGGTGTGGTGGTCACCGCCGATCGCGCGGCCGCCAGGGCTCATGCCGCGGGCCTGCTCGACGCGGGACATCCGGTGCTGCTCGAGTCGTACCTCGACGGGCCCGAGGTGTCGCTGTTCTGCGTCGTCGACGGCGAGACCGTGGTGCCTATGCTGCCCGCGCAGGACTTCAAACGGGTCGGCGACAACGACACCGGCCCCAACACCGGCGGTATGGGGGCCTACGCGCCGCTGCCGTGGTTGCCCGAGGACATGGTCACCCACATCGTCGACGATATCGTGAAACCCGTTGCCACCGAACTGGTCAAGCGCGGTAGTTCGTTCTCGGGGTTGCTCTACGCCGGTCTGTCGATCACCTCACGAGGCCCGGCGGTGATCGAATTCAATTGTCGCTTCGGCGATCCCGAGACCCAGCCGGTGCTGGCCCTGCTGGAGACGCCGCTGGGTCAGCTGCTGTACGCGGCCGCAACGGGCAGCCTCGCCGACGAGCCGCCGCTGCAGTGGCGCGACGGCGCCGCCGTGACCGTGGTGTTGGCCGCGGAGAACTACCCGTCTCGCCCGCGTGTCGGTGACGTGATCGTCGGTGCCGAGGTCGAGGGTGTGCTGCACGCGGGCACGAGTCGCCGCGAGGACGGTGCCGTCGTGTCCTCGGGAGGCCGCGTGCTCTCCATCGTGGGTACCGGCGCGGATCTGTCGGCAGCGCGTGAGGCCGCCTACGAGGTGATCGAATCGATTCGCCTGCCGGGCAGCCACTTTCGCAGAGACATCGCCCTTGCCGCGGCCGAGGGGCGCATCAGCGTCTAAGACGTCAGCAGCGGGGCCATCCAGGACAACTCGGCGGGCAGCTGCGCGCTCCAGAACCCGGCATCGTGCCCACCCGGCGAGAAGCCGCCCGCGGGCGGATTCGGCAGCTGCGCGATGAACTCCTTGGTCGCCGAGTAGAACGGATCGCCGGTCCCGCAGTCGATCCGGATCGGAATCGACGCCAGCGCCGGCAGGCCCCAAACACTGTTGGCGGCATAGTCTTCCGCGCTGTCGAACGCACCGGGCGCGGCGGCTCCGGGGGACGTCCACAGCGCGGGGCTGACGGCGCAGATCGCGACGGTGCGGGCGGGGCCGAGCCGCGCCCCGAGCAGCAGGGCCCCGTAGCCGCCCATCGACCAGCCCAGGAAGCCGACTCGTGAGGTGTCCAAACCTTGTGAGCCCAGCATCGGGATCAGCTCGTCGAGCACCATCGCCCCGGAGTCCTCACCGGAGGCCCGCTTGTGCCAGTAGCTTCCACCGCCGTCGACGGCGACGACCGCGAAGGGCGGCAGGCCCGCGGCGACCGCCTCGGCCAAGCCCTGCTCCACACCGCCGGCCATCACACCCGCTGCGTCCTGCCCCTTACCGTGCAGCGCGATGACCGGACGCAGCGGTGCGGTTTGACCGGGCGGACGGGCGATCGCCCAGTTGGTCTTCTGCCCGCCGCGGGCCGCCGAGACGAAGGACCCGTCGACGTAGGTGGGTGCGGCGGGTGCGGCCGGGGCCGCGGGCGCCATCCGCAGCGCCGCCACTCCGGCGGCCGCGCCGACCCCGAGGCGCAGAAGCGAACGGCGGCTCAGTTCGGGCATGGCGGCCATGATGCCATCGCGGGTTGTCTGCCCGACGAGCGGCGGCTGGCCCGTCGCACCAGAAACACCAGCCCCGACTTCGGTTCGAAAACCTGACGATTAGGCGAAAGCGCGATGGTAGGGCCGCCCGACTGGCAGCATGCTAAAGGTGACGGCAGCGGTCACTCCCAAGGGAGAACGTCGACGCTTTGCGCTGGTCAGCGCCGCTGCCGATCTGCTGTGCGAGGGCGGCTTCGACGCGGTGCGACATCGCGCTGTGGCCCGTCGCGCCGGCCTGCCGCTGGCGTCGACGACCTACTACTTCTCGTCGCTGGACGATCTGATCGCCAGGGCCGTCGAATACGTCGGCGAGCGTGAGGCCGAGCAGTTGCGCGCCCGGGTGGCGATGCTGTCGCGGCGCCGGCGAGGCGCGGAGTCGACCGCCGACATCCTGGTGGATCTGTTGGTCGACGACGTGGCGGGGCAACGGGTCAGCGAGCAGCTGATCTCACGCTACGAGCGCTACATCGCGTGCGCGCGCCACCCGATGCTGCGCGACATCCAACGGCGAATCATGCGCCAGCGCACCGATGCCGTCATCGAGGTCATCGAGCGGTCGGGTCGCTCGGTGCGCGCCGAGTACCTCACCGCTTTGGTCAACGCGGTCGACGGTGCGGTGGTGGCGGCGCTCGTCGCCGAGGGTGACGGGCCTCGCGCAACAGCACGCGCAACGCTGATCGACGTGATAGACGTGTTGGCACCAATCGACGAGCGAGTGGCGCAGGTGTGACGTAGTAGGAGGCCGATGAGTACGCCGACCGACACGCAACCGGAACTTCGGCGGGTCATGGGTCCGGGGTTGTTGCTGCTGTTCATCGTCGGTGACATCCTCGGTACCGGTGTCTACGCGCTGACCGGTCAAGTCGCCGGAGAAGTGGGTGGGGCGGCGTGGCTGCCGTTCCTGCTCGCGTTCGCCATCGCCACCGTCACGGCGTTCTCCTATCTGGAGCTTGTCACCAAGTACCCGCAAGCCGCGGGCGCAGCGTTGTACGCGCACAAGGCATTCGGGATCCAGTTCTTCACATTCCTGGTCGCGTTCGTGGTGATGTGTTCCGGTATCACGTCGGCCTCCACGGCATCGCAGGCGTTCGCGGCCAACCTGATCAAGGGGTTCGGCCTGGATTGGGGTAAGGCGGGCGTCACGCTCATCGCCCTGAGCTTCATGGCCGTCCTCGCCGCGATCAACCTGCGCGGCGTCAGTGAGAGTGTCAAACTCAACGTCGGCCTGACCATCATCGAGATCAGCGGTCTGCTGCTGGTGATCTTCGTCGGTCTGTGGGCCTTCACCCAGGCCGGCGACCACGACTTCTCACGCATCGTGATGTTCGAAAGCAGCGAGGAACGAAGCACATTCGTCGCGATCACCGCGGCAACCTCGCTTGCCTTCTTCGCCATGGTCGGGTTCGAGGACTCGGTCAACATGGCCGAGGAGACCAAAGACCCCGTCCGGATCTTCCCCAAGGTCTTGTTGACCGGCCTGAGCATCGCGGGTGTCGTGTACATCCTGGTGTCGATCATCGCGGTGGCGATGGTGCCGATCGGCGAATTGAGGGAGAGCAGCACCCCACTGGTGAGCGTGGTCGAGGCCGCCGCACCGGGCCTTCCGATCGACGAGTTGTTCCCGTTCATCACGATGTTCGCGGTTTCGAACACCGCGCTGATCAACATGCTGATGGCCAGCCGGTTGATCTACGGCATGGCACGCCAGCATGTACTGCCGCCGCTTCTGGGCTCGGTGCACCGGACCCGCCACACCCCCTGGGTGGCAATCATTTTCACCACCATCATCGCGTTCGGGCTGATCTTCTACGTCTCGGCGTTCGCGAGCAGCAAGGCGCTCTCGGTGCTCGGCGGCACCACATCGCTGCTGCTGTTGGCGGTGTTCGCGACGGTCAACGTCGCGGTGTTGGTCCTGCGTCGCGATGTCGCCGAGGATGACAGGCACTTCCGAACACCCACGGTATTGCCCATCATCGGTTTCATCACGTCGGTGTATTTGGTGACGCCCTTGTCGGGCCGCCCGGGCACGCAGTATCTGCTGGGCGGGATCCTGGTGGTGATCGGAATCGTGCTCTTCCTCATCACGATGGTGATCAACAGGCGACTCGGCATCAAGGACGCGGGTATCAACGATCCGACTCAGCTCGCGCAGTCGCCGGACTAACCGCCCAACTGCCTGCGGATCTCGGTCAGTTCGCGTTGAGCTCGCTCGATCAGTTGTTGAACCTGCTCCAGGCGCGGTAACACGTCGCCGCCCTCGGGGTTGGCCGCCGCACGGGCCCGGGGAGCTGGCGTCAGCCCCGGCGGTAGTGCGGGCGTGACGATGTAGCCGCCTTCGCGGTCGCCGTAGATCGTGACGTCCTCGCGCCGCCGCTCGAAATACAGCGCGACGTACGCGCAGAGCACCGCGTCGACGGGATCCTCACAAGCGTTCAGCTGGAAGGCTCGATCGCTGGCCTCGATCCGCTTGCGAAGCTCGAGCCAGGCGGGGCTGCTGCGCACGCGAAGCCGCGGCGTCGCGTCGTTCAACCCCTCGATCAGCCCCACCATTCTCAGCAGCTCGTCCTGGCGCTTGGCGACATCCTTGGCGCGCCGCTTGTACTTGAGCGTCTTGCCGAGTTTGAACAGCGAGATCGTCGCCGCGTGCGGATAGACCTCGATCGCGCGCCGGTCGCCGCGCGACAGCGGGTCGGGATCCAGGCCCAACCGTCGGCAGAGCACCTCGGCGCGGGGTGGATCGAAGAGACGGTTGCCCGTGTTCGCGGGCTGGGCGGTCGCCTCGAACGGTGCGAAGTCCCGGTTGTAGAGCGTCTCCCCGAGCCGATACCCGCTGGGGTTTCTGACGACGAGCGGCGCGTCGATCCCCACGACGCATGGGCCATCGACAAACGGCGCGAGGGCCGCCTCGATGTCGTCGTCGCTGACCGCCGCGCCCACCTGCACGAGCCGTCCGTCGTCGTCGAGGACTGCCACCCCGGATTGGTTTCCCTCCGCCCACGCGAGATCGAGCCCAACGAAGTACATGGGACCAGCCTGCACTACCCGGGTCGTAAGCTGAGTGTTTGTGACGATCCCCAACGTGCTGGCCAATCGGTACGCCAGCGAGGACATGGTGGCGATCTGGTCACCGCAAGCCAAAGTCGTCGCGGAGCGCCGGCTGTGGCTGGCGGTGCTTCGCGCCCAGGCCGAACTGGGCGTCGATGTGCCCTCCGGCGTGGTCGACGACTACGAGCGGGTGCTCGAACAGGTCGACCTCGGATCGATCTCCGCCCGCGAGCGCGTGCTGCGCCACGACGTCAAGGCGCGCATCGAGGAGTTCAACGCGCTGGCCGGCCACGAGCACGTGCACAAGGGCATGACGAGTCGCGACTTGACTGAGAACGTCGAGCAGCTCCAGATCCGGCGCTCGCTGGAACTGGTGCACTCCCACGCAGTGGCGGTGGTGGCCCGGCTGGCCGAGCGCGCCGTGCTGTATCGCGACCTGGTGATGGCCGGCCGCAGCCACAACGTCGCGGCACAGGCCACCACACTGGGCAAGCGGTTCGCCTCGGCGGCCGAGGAGTTGCTGATCGCGCTGCAGCGCCTGCGCTCGTTAATCGACCGCTACCCGTTGCGCGGGGTGAAGGGTCCGATGGGCACCGCCCAGGACATGCTCGACCTGTTCGGTGGCGACGCCTCGCGGCTGGCCGAGCTCGAGCGGCGCGTCGCCGAATTCCTGGGGTTCACCGAGATTTTCACCAGTGTCGGGCAGGTGTACCCGCGCTCACTGGACCACGACGTCGTCTCCGCGCTGGTGCAGGTGGGCGCAGGACCGTCGTCGTTGGCGCAGACCATTCGGCTGATGGCTGGCCACGAACTGGTCACCGAGGGCTTCGCACCCGGACAGGTGGGGTCGTCGGCGATGCCGCACAAGATGAACACGCGCTCGTGTGAACGGGTGAACGGGTTGCAGGTGGTGCTGCGCGGCTACGGCTCCATGGCCGCCGAACTGGCTGGCGCGCAATGGAATGAGGGCGACGTGTTCTGCTCGGTGGTGCGCCGCGTGGCGCTGCCGGATGCGTTCTTCGCCGTCGATGGACAGATCGAGACGTTCCTGACGGTGCTCGACGAGTTCGGCGCCTATCCCGCGGTGATTCAGCGCGAGCTGGATCGCTACCTGCCGTTCCTGGCGACGACGCGGATCCTCATCGCCGCGGTCCGTGCCGGGGTGGGCCGCGAAACCGCGCACGAGGTCATCAAGGAGCACGCCGTCGCGGTGGCGTTGGCCATGCGGGAGAAGGGTCAGGAACCCGATCTGCTGGATCGGTTGGCGGCCGATTCGCGACTGCCGCTGGACCGGCCGGCGCTCGATGCGGCGCTGGCCGACAAGCAGGCGTTCACCGGTGCGGCAGGCGATCAGGTCGACCGCGTGGTTGCGGCGGTCGACGAGTTGGTGAGCCGCTATCCCGAAGCGGCCAAATACACTTCGGGTGCCATCTTGTGACCCTGGGCGGGATCGATTTCACCGATCTGGACAACTTCGCGAACGGTTTTCCACACGAACTGTTCGCGTTGCATCGGCGCGAGGCCCCGGTGTACTGGCACGAGCCGACCGAGCACACGCCCGACGGCGAGGGATTCTGGTCCGTGGCCACCTACGCCGAAACGCTTGCGGTGTTTCGTGATCCGCAGACCTTCTCGTCGGTGACCGGCGGCTCCCGGCCCTACGGCGGCACGCTGCTGCAGGATCTGGCGATCGCCGGTCAGGTGCTCAACATGATGGACGACCCGCGGCATTCGCAGATCCGGCGGCTGGTCAGCTCCGGCCTGACGCCGCGGATGATCCGCAGGGTCGAAGACGATCTTCGCTCGCGGGCGCGACGCCTGCTGGATTGCGTCTCGCCTGGCGAGCCGTTTGACTTCCTGGTCGACGTGGCGGCCGAGCTGCCGATGCAGATGATCTGCATCCTGCTGGGAGTTCCGGAGTCTGAACGACATTGGCTGTTTCAGGCGATCGAGCCGCAGTTCGACTTCGGAGGATCACGAAAAGCGTCTGTCGGCCAGTTGACCGCCGAAGAAGCGGGTTCGCGGATGTACACCTACGGACAGGAGTTGATAGCCGCCAAGCGCGCCTCGCCGACCGACGACATGTTGTCAGTGGTCGCGAACGCGTGCCTGGGCGGCGGCGAGGACGACGGTGCGCTATCCGACCTGGAGCTTTACCTGTTCTTCAGCCTGTTGTTCAGTGCGGGCGCCGAGACGACACGCAACGCGGTGGCGGGCGGCCTGCTGGCGTTGATCGAGAACCCCGACTCGCTGACCGCGCTGCGCGGCGACTTCGCGTTGCTGGGTTCGGCGGTCGAGGAGATGGTGCGCTGGTCGTCGCCCTCACCGTCCAAGCGGCGCACCGCAACTCGCGACGTGACGTTGGGCGGATGCGGGATCGAGGCCGGGCAGAAGGTGCAGATCTGGGAGGGTTCGGCCAATCGCGACGATGCGGTGTTCACCGAACCCGACGTGTTCGACATCGCGCGTCAGCCCAATCCGCACCTGGGCTTCGGCCAGGGTGTGCACTACTGTCTGGGCGCGAACCTGGCGCGGCTCGAGCTACGTGTGTTGTTCGAAGAGTTGCTGACCCGCTTCTCCGAAGCCCGTCTGGTCAAACCCGTCGAATGGACGCGGAGCAATCGGCACACCGGTATCCGCCATCTGATAGTCGAGCTGCGGTGAGCGGCTGGCGGTGAGGCCCGACGCGTTCGCGTTCGTGATGGCGACCGGTATCGTCTCCATCGCCGCGGTCGACCACGGTTTGACGTACGTCAGTGGCGCTCTGGCCGTGCTGGCTGTCCTTGCGTTGCTGGTTCTCGTTGCTGCAGCTGTGGTTTCGTGGCTTCGGCGGCCGCCCGATTTGTCTGACCTCGATGTGACAATCGGCTTGTTCACGTTCGTGGCGGCGTGTGCGGTGCTCGACAGCCGGTTGATGGCGAACTCGGCGATCATGTGGGCTCTGGCCGTACCTGCCGCGCTGGTGTGGTCGGTGTTGATCGTCCTGACAGCGCGCAACTTCGCGAGTCGGTCCTGGACGGAACTGCAGGGGCGGGCACGCGGGGCGTGGGAACTGTGCAGCGTCGGCTCGTCCGGTTTGGCGATCGTCGCGGTCGCCCTTGCGCACGACACGGGGTGGCATGCCTTACTGCTGATCGCCGTCGCGATATGGATCGTTGCCCTCGCGATTTACGGGGTCATGACCGCGCTGATCCTGGCGCGTGCGTTCGCTGCGCGTCTGGATCCCGGTGGGTTCGAGCCCGACGCGTGGATATTGATGGGTGGGCTCGCGATCGCGACGTTGGCCGGCGACCATATCCATCGCGCAGGCATCGACGCCGTTCTTGGGGTGACCGTCGCGACGTGGTGTCTGGCGTCGGCATGGATTCCGCCGCTCGTGTACTTCGCTGTGCGGCACCTCGGACGGCCGGATGCCCGGCGGTTCGCCGGCGTGTGGTGGACGATGGTCTTCCCGCTGGGCATGTACTCGGCGGCCAGCGATGCCATGGCGGTAGAGACCGGATGGCATGGCCTACCGACGATTTCGCTGGTCTTCTTCTGGATAGCGTTTGCTGCGTGGATCGCTGTCTCGATCGCCGGAGTGCTGCGAGTGAGCGCGCGGTTCCGCCACCTACCCTCGGGGCATGGACATCGATGACGCGAACGTGCGGATTTCCGACGCCGACCGCGATCATGTGAGGCAACTGCTCGAACGGGCAGTCGGCCAAGGCATGCTCACGCTCGATGAGTTCAGCGAGCGGATCGACGCCGTGCTTGCCGCGCGGACCCGCGGAGAGCTGCGCGAGGTGATCGCCGACCTGCCCTCGACGGATGCGATGCAGCCCGTTGCGGTCGGAGGCGAACAGCTGCGCGGTCGGATGTCGTCGATCTCGCGACGCGGACCGTGGACGGTACCTGCGCGCATCGACCTCAACACCCGGATGTGCGACACCACGCTCGACTTCACCGCCGCGACGTTGCAGAGCCCGACCGTCGTCCTGGACATCGATGACTACCTCAGCTCGACGGAGCTGATCCTGCCCGACGGCGCCACCGCCGACCTCAACGGCGTCGAGACATTCGCAGGCAGCACCACTCTCAAGGTGCCGTACGGCCCGCCCTCGCAGAAGCTGCATCTCGTAGCGCGCGGCCGGGTGCGATTCGGGTCGGTGACTGCGCGCTATCCGTTCGGTCACACGTTACGGCGCATGTTGGGATGAGGGTTGTTGACTGGTCGCGGCGGCCACCTCGGCGATCACCCGCTCGGGATACGCTGTCAAGTCAAGCCAGGTGAAACGCAACACTTTCCAGTTCAACAGCGCGATCACGTTCTGCCGGTTGCGGTCGATCTGGAATGCCTCGCTGTCGGTGTGGAACGCCCAACCGTCGACCTCGATCGCCACCTTCGCTCGGGTGAATGCGACGTCCACCTTGTAGCCACCGACGGGATGGTTCGTCTTCCAGCCGGTGAATCCGGCGTCGCGCAGGAGCTTGACGAAGAGTCGTTCGGCTTCGGAACGCGCACCGTCTTCGGCCGCACGAAGGAGTCGCCGTGCGGCCGGTGAACCGTGTCTGCCCTTGTTGCGCAGATGCGCGCTCCATAGTTGGGCGAGCTCGAGATGACGCTGCAGGGCGGCGTCCATCAGTTTCGGTCCGCCGCCGCGTCGGACCGCGGCTTCGATCACGGTCAGCGGCATGGCGGTGATCCGCAGCCCGGCCCGCTCGACGACGTCACGGGGCGACAGATCGCGCCGCCGCAGCCGGGCGCCGGGTCTCGGTCGGTAGTTGCTCACCCGCGGAATCGTGATCTCGACTTTGTCCGGGGCGAACCGGGTGATCCCGTGCCACCATGCCGCCGCCAATCCGCTGGCGGTCGCTCGCGGACCGAGAGACCACACCGCAGCCCTGATGCGTGCGGAGTCGGTGAAGGCTCGGTCATTGGCGAAGAACACCCCGGGGGAACACCGAAGCCAATGGCCCGATCGCACACGCCGATTTACCGCGTGCCTGCTGAGGCCGCAGTGTAGAGCCTGCGCCAGCGTGATCACGCCGTCGTGCTGCCGAAGATGGTCGTCGAGCATGTTCCAGTTCGACGCATCGGCGGCTCCGGACGGTTCCTTCGGAGCGATTTGTGCACATCCGGGAGCGGTGAGCGCTCCTCGATGTGCACAAATCGCGGCGGCGGAGCCGGTTAGAGGTGGCGGGCGACGCCTGACGAGCGCAACTCCAGCGCCGCGAGGCCGCGAATCGCGTCGGCATCGTGCAGACGCCACGCCTCGACGGGATCGGCGTGCACGGCGACCAGCTTGGCCAGCGGCCGGTTCGCGAGCGCGCGCAACGCCAACAGCTGCTCACCGGCGGGGGTGCGGGCCAGCGTGATCGCGGTCCATTTACGGCGGAAGAAGCGCAGCCGAAGGTACAGCCACGGCATCGCGACGAACAGGATCGGCGGTGCGGCCACCGCCAGCGCCAGTACCCACGCCAGCCACGACGCCGTGGTGTCGAGGCTGTGACCGGCGCCTGCGATGTCGAGTGCTGCCTCGCTGGCCGCGCGCAACGGCTTGCTGAGCGCGTCGCCGATCAGCGGGAAGCCGTCGGTGCGCTCGCCCGCCGCATCGAGGTTGTCGGAGACACCGTTGGCACCGGCCTCGACCTGGCGGCCCACCGCCGCGATCGTGGAGACCGCCGAGTGCACAGCCATGCCGACCAGCACCCACACCGTCGTCCAGGCGATCACGACGAAGTCGCTGACGAGCTGGGCCAAGATCCGCGACGGTGTGGTGGCATAGGGGATAAACCGCGAAGTCATGGCTGTAGATGCTGCCCGATAGGCTGGCCCGATGCGCCCCGCTCTGTCCGACTACCAACATCTGGCCAGCGGCAAGGTTCGCGAGCTGTATCGCGTGGACGACGAGACGCTGCTCTTTGTGGCCAGCGACCGCATCTCCGCCTACGACTACGTCCTCGACTCGCAGATCCCCGACAAGGGCCGCATCCTGACGGCGATGAGCGTGTTCTTCTTCGACCTGCTGAGCCGGACCGCAGGCACGCCCAATCACCTCGCCGGTCCACCCGACGACGAGCGCATCCCCGCCGACGTGCTCGGCCGCGCGCTGGTCGTACGGGAGCTCGAGATGTTGCCGGTGGAGGCGGTGGCCCGCGGCTACCTCACCGGCTCGGGGCTGATCGACTATCAGAAGACGGGCGCGGTATGCGGTATCCCGCTTCCCGCCGGGCTGGTCGAGGCCAGCAGGTTCGACGAGCCGCTGTTCACCCCCGCGACCAAAGCCGAACTGGGCCAACACGATGAGAACATCTCGTTCGACGACGTGGTCAAGCTGATCGGTCAGCAGCGGGCCGAACAACTGCGCGATCGGACACTGGAGACTTACCGCCGCGGCGCCGAGCATGCTCTGACCACGGGAATCATTGTCGCCGACACCAAATTCGAGTTCGGCGTGGACGAGGACGGTGAACTGCGACTGGCCGACGAGGTGTTCACCCCCGACTCGAGCAGGTACTGGCGAGCCGACGACTGGAAAGAAGGCGTCGTGCAGAACAGCTTCGACAAGCAGTTCGTCCGCAACTGGCTCACCTCTGAAGAGTCGGGATGGGACCGCGGCGGCGATACCCCTCCGCCACCGTTGCCGCAGGACGTCGTCGAATCCACTCGCGCCCGCTACATCGAGGCCTACGAACGCATTTCGGGTCTGAAGTTCGACGACTGGATCGGTGCATGAGCGACGCTTGCGGAGCGAATCAACAGATGATGAAGCCGCCGGTGGCCAAGCGCGTCGACACCCGGCGTGAGCATCACGGCGACGTGTTCCTCGATCCCTACGAGTGGCTGCGCGACAAGACCAGCCCCGAGGTGATCGCGCATCTGGAGGCCGAGAACGCCTACACCGAGCATGTCACCGAGCACCTTGCGTCCCTGCGACAGGCCATCTTCGACGAGATCAAGGCTCGCACCAAGGAGACCGACCTCTCTGTACCGACCAGGCGCGACGCGTGGTGGTACTACGGCCGCAGCTTCGAGGGCAAGCAGTACAGCGTGCACTGCCGTTGCCCTGTCGCCGATCTCGACGACTGGACGCCCCCGGTGCTCGACGAGAACACCGAGGTCCCCGGCGAACAGGTGCTGCTGGACGAGAACGTCGAGGCCGAAGGCCACGAGTTCTTCTCGCTCGGCGCCGCCTCGGTCAGCTTGGACGGCAACATCCTCGCCTACTCGGTCGACCTCAAAGGTGACGAGCGGTACACGCTGCGGTTCAAGGACTTACGCACCGGTGAACTGTACGAGGACACCATCGCCGGTATCGGTCCGGGCGCGACGTGGGCGGCCGACAACCGCACGCTCTACTACTCGACCCTCGACGACGCGTGGCGCCCGGACACCATCTGGCGACACCGCCTCGGCTCGGGCCAGCCCGCGCAGATGGTCTACAACGAACCCGACGAGCGGTACTGGCTCGGTGTCGGGCGCACCCGCAGCGACAAGTACGTCATCATCGCCGCGGGCAGCGCCGTCACCTCCGAGGTGCGCTACGCCGACGCGACCGACCCGGACGCAGAATTCACGATCGTGTGGCCGCGCCGCGACTTCGTCGAGTACTCCGTCGAGCACGCCGTCGTGGGCGGCGAGGACCGGTTTCTCATCCTGCACAACGACGGTGCCGAGAACTTCACCCTGGTCGAGGTGCCAGTCGGCGACCCCACTGCGGTGCGTACCCTGATCGAACACCGCGCCGACGTCCGCCTCGATTCGGTCGACGCTTTCGAAAAGCACCTCGTCGTCAGTTACCGCAGTGAGGCGCTGCCGAGGATCCAGCTCTGGCCCCTCCACCCCGGCGGCGAATACGGCAGTCCCGAAGACTTCACCTTCGAATCCGAGCTGACGTCGGCGGGATTGAGCGCCAACCCCAATTGGAGCGCACCCAAACTGCGCATCGGCTCCACCTCCTACACCACCCCGGTGCGCATCTACGACGTCGACCTGGCCACCGGCGAACGGACGCTGCTGCGCGAACAGCCCGTGCTCGGCGACTACCGGCCCGAAGACTATGTGGAGCGGCGTGATTGGGCGACCGCGCCGGACGGTGTGCGGATACCGATCTCGATCGTGCACAAGATCGGCTTGCAGTATCCGGCGCCCACGCTGCTGTACGGCTACGGCGCCTACGAGGCCTGCGAAGATCCGCGGTTCTCCATCGCGCGACTGTCGTTGCTCGACCGTGGAATGGTGTTCGCGGTCGCGCATGTCCGGGGTGGCGGCGAACTCGGCCGGCCATGGTATGAGCACGGCAAGATGCTCGAGAAGAAGAACAGCTTCACCGATTTCATCGCCGCCGCACAGCATCTCGTGTACACCGACGTCACCCGGCCGGAGAACCTGGTGGCCTACGGGGGCAGCGCGGGCGGTCTGCTCGTCGGCGCCGTTGCCAACATGGCTCCGGAGCTGTTCGCGGGCGTTCTCGCGGTGGTGCCGTTCGTCGACCCGCTCACCACGATCCTCGACCCGTCGCTGCCGCTGACGGTCACCGAGTGGGACGAGTGGGGAAACCCGTTGGAGAACAAGGACGTCTACGAGTACATGAAGTCCTACTCGCCCTACGAGAACGTCGAGGCGAGGAACTACCCGCGCATACTTGCCATGACGTCGCTCAACGACACCCGGGTGTACTACGTCGAACCGGCGAAATGGGTTGCCGCGCTTCGCCATGCCAAGACCGACAGTCATCCCGTACTGCTGAAGACGGAGATGAATGCCGGCCACGGCGGTATCAGCGGGCGATACGAACGCTGGAAAGAAACCGCATTCCAGTACGCCTGGCTACTGGACGCTGCCCAGGCCGATCACGAGCGCCGCCCCTAGAAACACGATCTGCTCGGCGGTGCGCAGGTCCAGCCGGGTCGTCATCGACTTCGGCGGGTCGGGCATCCGTGCCGCGTAGACGTTGGCCGGGAACATCGCGATCATCAGCACGAAAAGGCCGACCGCTGCGGCGGTGCGGGTGGGCGGATAGAGCAGACCCACCGCGCCGACGAGTTCGAGCACTCCGGTGACGGTGACCAGCAGCGCCGGGGCGGGCAGTCGCGGCGGAACGATTGCGATCATGTCGCGGCGCAGCGGGTTGACGAAGTGCGCGACGCCGGTGAGCGCGAACATCGCGGCCAGTCCGACGGCGATCGCCGACGGCCAGCTGTCGACGTAGTCCACGCCCGACAAGCCGACCAGCCGGGCGCCGAGCGTCCCGAGTATCAGCGTGACGAGTACAGCCATGACGGCCTCCAATCTTGACAGTGACTAGTTGCGAAGGTAGGCACGAATCTAGCCAGTGTCAAGATTTCGGCTATGATGGCCGCATGAGCAGGGCGTCCTATCACCACGGCGATCTGAAGGCCGTCATCCTCGCCGAGGCGGCGAGCCTGGTCGCCCAGCGCGGCGCCGACGGAATCTCGCTGCGTGAGCTCGCACGGGTCGCGGGGGTGTCGCATGCCGCGCCCGCACACCACTTCACCGACCGGCGCGGGCTGTTCACCGCGCTGGCCGCGCAGGGCTGGCGCAAGCTGGCCGTTGCGCTCGGCGAGGCAAAGCCGGAATTCATCGATGCCGCACTGGCGTACGTGCGGTTCGCACTCGACCATCCCGGGCACTACGCGGTGATGTTCGACCGCTCGCTCGTCGACCCGGGCGACGCGGAGTTGAAATCGGCCCGGGATGCGGCGGGTGCGCAACTGAGGCAGGGTGTCGGCACCCTCGACGATCCGCGCGCCGCAGAGGACCCTCAGGCGGCGGCGCTCGCGGCCTGGTCACTGGTACACGGCTTTTCGCTGTTGTGGCTCAACAAGGCGATCGACGCCGACGGTGATCCGATGGCCACCGTGCACCGGGTCGCGGGCATGCTGTTCGAGACCGGGTAACGTGCGGGCATGCCCCAGACTCCGCTGACCGATATCGCTGTGACCACCCTCGACGGCCGCGACACCACGCTCGGCCAACTGGCCGACGGCGCCGCGCTGGTGGTCAACGTCGCCTCCAAATGCGGTCTGACTCCGCAGTACACCGCGCTCGAACAGTTGGCCAAGGACTACAGCGACCGCGGGTTGACCGTGATCGGCGTACCGTGCAACCAGTTCATGGGCCAGGAGCCCGGTTCGGCCGAGGAAATTCAGGAGTTCTGCTCGACGACGTACGGCGTGACGTTCCCCTTGCTGGCCAAGACCGACGTCAACGGCGCCGACCGGCACCCGCTGTACGCCGAGTTGACCAAGACGCCCGACGACAGCGGTGAGGCCGGCGACATCCAGTGGAACTTCGAGAAGTTCCTGCTCGCACCGGGCGGAGCGGTCGTCAAGCGGTTCCGGCCGCGCACCGAACCCGATGCCCCCGAGGTGATCGCGGCCATCGAGGGCGTCCTGCCGCAATAGCGTTCGATGGCCACCAGCCATCAGCGTGTTGTAAACCGTTGCGACACCTGCGGTTGCCACACTGACGGCGTGGCAGGACAGCTGATCGTCTCCCTCTCCGGCATCACCGATCGAACGATGCCCGACGTCGCAGACTTCTGCGCGCAGCTCGACGCCCGGGGTGTGCCGGTTTCGTTGCTGGTGGCGCCGAGGATCAAGGGCGGCTACCGGCTCGAGGAAGACGGCGCCACCGTCGAGTGGCTCGCCGCCCGGCGGGACTGCGGTGGCGCCATCGTGTTACACGGCTTCGACGAAGCCGCGACCAAGAAGCGCCGCGGCGAGTTCGCGACGCTGCCCGCACACGAGGCCGGCCTGCGGCTGATGGCCGCCGACCGCGTGATGGAGCACATGGGTCTGCGTACGCGGCTGTTCGCGGCACCGGGATGGACCGTATCCGATGGCACCGCACTGGTGCTGCCGCGCAGGGGCTTTCGTCTTCTCGCGGGGCTGACAGACATCACCGATTTGGTTCGCGGAGCGACTGTGCGGTCGCGCGTGCTCGGTGTCGGTGGAGGCTTCCTGCGCGAACCTTGGTGGTGCCGCACGCTGGTGCTGTCGGCCGAGCGGACGGCCCGGCGAGGCGGAATCGTACGAGTCGCCGTCGCCGCCCGCCACTTGCGCAGGCCGGGCATCAGACACGCGATGCTCGACGCCGTCGACCTCGCACTCATGCACCGATGCGCGCCCGATGTCTACAAGTGGTGTCCGGACGCCGCAATGACCGCCGCCGCTTAGCACCCGCCCGCTAACGTGGCGGCCATGGCAGATGCTGACGTCATCGTCGTCGGAGCCGGGCTGGCGGGTCTGGTGGCGGCCTGCGAGTTGGTCGAGCGCGGCCGGCGCGTACTGATCGTCGACCAGGAGAACGCCAACAACATCGGCGGCCAGGCGTACTGGTCGTTCGGCGGGCTGTTCTTCGTCGACAGCCCGGAGCAGCGGCGGCTGGGTATCCGCGACAGCCACGAGCTGGCGCTTCAAGACTGGCTCGGCTCGGCGGGCTTCGACCGGCCGGAGGACCACTGGCCGCGCCAATGGGCGTACGCCTACGTCGATTTCGCCGCCGGCGAGAAACGCGGCTGGCTGCGCGAACGCGGCCTGCAGACGTTCCCGCTCGTCGGGTGGGCCGAGCGCGGCGGATATGATGCGCGCGGACACGGCAACTCGGTGCCGCGATTCCACATCACCTGGGGCACCGGCCCCGCGATCGTCGACATCTTCGCTCGCCGGCTGACCGGGCGGGTCCGGTACGCGCACCGGCACAAGGTCGACGAGCTCATCGTCTCCAACGGTGCCGTCGTCGGCGTTCGCGGAACGGTGCTCGAACCCTCCGACGCGGCGCGCGGCGTGGCCACCTCGCGAGAACCGGTTGGACAGTTCGAATTTCGCGCCCAGGCGGTGATCGTTGCCAGTGGCGGTATCGGGGGCAACCACGACCTGGTGCGGCAGAACTGGCCCAACCGGATGGGCCGCGTGCCCGAACAGCTGCTGTCCGGCGTGCCCGCACACGTCGACGGGCGCATGATCGGCATCACCGAAGCGGCGGGGGCGCGGGTGATTAACCGTGACCGCATGTGGCACTACACCGAGGGCATCACGAATTACGACCCGATCTGGCCGCTGCACGGGATCCGCATCCTGCCCGGGCCGTCGTCACTGTGGTTGGACGCCAACGGCAACCGGCTGCCGTCGCCGTTGTATCCCGGCTTCGACACGCTCGGCACGCTCGAACACATCGCGCAGACCGGCCAGGACTACACCTGGTTCATCCTCAACGCCCGCATCATCGCCAAGGAGTTCGCGCTGTCGGGTCAGGAACAGAACCCCGACCTCACCGGCCGCAGCATCCGCGATGTGTTGGCCCGGGTCCGTGCCGGGGCGCCTGCGCCCGTGCAGGCGTTCGTCGACCGTGGCGTCGACTTCGTCAGCGCCGACTCGCTGCGCGGCCTGGTGTCGGCGATGAACGACGTCCCCGATGTGCTGCCGCTGGACTACGCGACCGTCGAGGCCGAGGTCACCGCCCGCGACCGCGAGGTGGCCAACAAATTCACCAAGGACACGCAGATCGCCTCGATCCGCGTGGCACGCAACTACCTCGGCGACCGCGTCAGCCGCGTCGTGGCACCGCACCGGTTGACCGATCCCAAGGCGGGGCCGCTGATCGCGGTGAAGTTGCACATCCTCACGCGAAAGTCGTTGGGCGGATTGGAAACTGATCTCGACGCGCGCGTGCTCAAGCCCGACGGCAACGTGTTCGACGGCCTGTTCGCCGCCGGGGAGGCGGCTGGCTTCGGCGGTGGCGGGGTGCACGGTTATCGGTCGCTGGAGGGCACGTTTCTCGGCGGCTGTGTGTTCTCCGGGCGTGCGGCGGGCCGCGCGGCCGCACGCGACACGGCCTGACTTCGAAGAACCGCGAATCAGAATTGCGTGCCGTCCTCGGGTTCGAGCACCTGGAAATCGGTGTCGGTCATCTCGGTTAGCCGGCTGTAGAAGATCCCGCGGGCGCTCGGATCGATGATTCCCTGATGGATGGGCACCGCATGCGTCGGCGCCACCTCGCGCAGGTAATCGACCGCTTCGGAGATCTTCATCCACGGCGCGGCCGCGGGGGTGGCGAGCACGTCGACCGGTTCGCCGGGCGCGTACAGGGCGTCACCGGGATGCATGAGCCGGGCGCGATGGGTGCCGTCGTCGACGAGGTAGGAGATGTTGTCGATGACCGGCAGCTCCGGGTGGATCACCGCGTGCTTGCCGCCGACGCCCCGCACGGTCAGGTGGTCGATGGTAAGGACGTCGCCGACGTTGACCGCGCGCCAGGGGTCGCCGAGTTGCGCGGCGGTCTGCGGATCGGCGTACAAGGCGGCCTGTGGGTTGGCGTCGAGCAGGGCCGGCAGCCGCTCGGTGTCGGCGTGGTCGGGATGCTGATGGGTGACCAGGATCGCCGACAGGCCGGTGATGCCCTCGAATCCGTGCGAAAAGACGCCGGGGTCGAACAGGATCGTCGCTTCGTCGCCGGAATCACTCTTGAAATTGGCCAGTAAGCATGAATGTCCGAAATGGGTCAATTGCATGCCTATATTGTGGCGGCGCCGGCCGTGTTCAGGGGGTAGTTGAGTCGTGCGATTGCTGCTTGCAGTGGCCCTCGCCGCGTTCGGCGTGGCGTTGACGGTCGGCCCTGTGCCCGGCCCACCCGCGCGGGCGGTCCCCGGCGTATGCCCGCCGATCTGCGATGCGATCCCGGATGTGGCATGGCCCACCTCCAGCGCGCTGCCGCTTGCCTCGGTGTACCGGTGGCCGGGGCTGGCCGGGCTGGCGGTCACCGCCCCCGCGCCGCGGTTTCTGTTCGAGGAACTCTGCGCCAGCCCGCCCGTGCCTGCCGACCCGCGCGACTACGTCGTGGCTGCCAGGGCGCAAGTGACCAATCCGGCTGGTCAGTGGCATTTGCGGGCGCAGGTGCTGCACTGGCGCGGGGATGTCGCGCACAACGGGCCCCTCACCCGCTCGGTGCTCAGCTCGGCGCAGTTGCGGCTGCGGACCTGCCAGTTGACGGCGCCTCTGGTGTCGCCGTCGATTACCACCGCCGATCCTGAGCGCCTCGCCGCGGTGATCAGCGTCTCGGGACAGAAGGTGGTGCACCAGTATCTGCTGGCCCATCCCACCAGCGGCAGCCTCGTCGAACTCGCACTGTGGTCGACGCTGCCCCTGCAGGTGCCATGGCCGCCGATGCCCGACGCGCAAGTGCTCGACGCGCTGGCCGCCCCGTTGTGCGACGCGTATCTCGGTTCGTGCCGGTGAGTCGCGCGCGACGGAACCGCCGGTACAGTTGACGCGTGGCAAGGGTGGTGGTGCACGTGATGCCCAAGGCCGAGATCCTCGACCCGCAGGGGCAGGCGATCGTCGGCGCATTGGGCCGTCTGGGTTTCAACGGCGTCTCAGATGTTCGGCAGGGCAAGCGTTTTGAGCTCGAGGTCGATGACAGCATCGACGACGACACCCTGGCCGAGATCGCGGAATCGCTGCTGGCGAACACCGTGATCGAGGACTGGTCGGTCAGCAGGGAGCAATCATGACGGCACGTGTGGGCGTCATCACATTTCCGGGCACCCTCGACGACGTCGACGCCGCACGCGCCGTTCGGTTGGCAGGCGCCGAGCCCGTTTCACTGTGGCATGCCGATGCCGATCTGAAGAGCGTCGACGCCGTGGTGGTGCCCGGCGGGTTCTCCTACGGGGACTATCTGCGCGCCGGAGCGATCGCGAAGTTCGCACCGGTGATGGGCGAGGTCATCCGGGCTGCCGATGGCGGCATGCCGGTTCTGGGGATCTGCAACGGTTTTCAGGTGCTGTGCGAGTCCGGCCTGTTGCCGGGCGCGTTGACCCGCAACGTCGGGCTGCACTTTGTCTGCCGCGACATCTGGTTGGAAGTGGCGTCAAACTCCTCGGCGTGGACATCGCGGTACGAGGCCGGCGCCGACGTGCTGATTCCGCTGAAGTCCGGCGAGGGCCGGTACGTGGCCAGCGACAAGGTGCTCGACGAGCTCGAGGGCGAAGGTCGCGTGGTGTTCCGGTACCGCGACAACCCCAACGGCTCACAGCGCAACATCGCAGGCATCAGCTCGGCCAACGGACGCGTCGTGGGCCTGATGCCGCATCCCGAACACGCCACCGAGGCGCTGACCGGACCGTCCGACGACGGGCTGGGCCTTTTCTACAGCGCACTCGACGGCGTCCTCAGCGCGTAGGACGCGGGCGAAGAAGGTCACGGGGTCAGGGCCACCGAGGCCTCGGCGGTGTAGCACAGGAACGTCAGCGTCTCCTCCAGATACAACTGCACGGTTCCCGCGTCGTGCGACAGGTAGCCGATCGACACGTCGGTGCCCAGCTGCAGGTCGAAATCGCCTCCACGCGTTGACAACACGAACGCGCCATCGATGGCGGGCGCCCAGATGATATCGCCGTCGACCAGCCGGTTGAGGTGCTCGCGGATCGGATAGCCGTGCTGCGTGGTTTCGCTGACCTTCGTGTACACCTCTGCCGACAGCAGTACCGAATACGGCCCGTCCACACCGGAGAGCCGCAACTCGGAAAGCGCCTGGGAGATGACGTCGGGGATATCGCGCTCGTCGTCGGGCAGCGCGAGCGCGGTGTTGGAACTGCACGCCCGGATGCCTTCGATCGACGCCGCTTCATAGCCCTCGAAGATCGCCCGGTCCTCGGCGAACGCCAGTTTCATGGCCGCGTCCTTGACCGGATCCCAGTCCGAGTCCTGCGAACCGCGCTCGACATCGTCGATCGCGGCGCGCGACACCGTGAACGGCACGCGCAGTCGCACCAGCGGTTTGGCCTCCCGCAGGTGCGCGACCACGCCGTCGCCCGGAGGCGTCACGTCACGCAGGTGGCCGGTGCTGATCGCTGCCTTGACGGGCCCACCCGGCTCGCTGACGTCCACCACACGACGACCGGCGATGTGGCGCTTGAATGTTCGTGTCGCCTCGAGCTCGATCTCGGCCCAGGCCTCCTCGGTGACCGGCGCAAGGTCGCGGTACAGGTTGTTCATCAGCGGGTTCCTTTCAGGCTGCCGATGGCCAGCGAGCCCTCGTATTCGGCGGAGGTGGCCACGGGCGGCGCCGGTTCGTCCTGATCGGCGCCGACCGAATTGGGCAGTGGGGGAGGATCGTCGAGGAAGTCGAGGCTCGGGGTGAAGAACAAGCCGCCCGTCAACGCGGTCGAGAAGTCCAGGATGCGATCGGTGTTGCCGGGCGGGTCGCCGAGGAACATGTTGTCGAGCATCTGCTCGGTGACGACCGGCGTCCGCGAATACCCGATGAAGTAGGTGCCGAACTCGCCCTTGCCGACCTGTCCGAACGGCATGTTGTGCCGCACGATCTTCAGTTCGTTGCCGTCGTCGTCGATGATCACGTTGAGCGCGACATGGGAATCGGTCGGTTTGACCGCATCGTCGAGTTCGATGTCGTCGAGCTTGGTGCGCCCGATCACCCGCTCCTGGTCCTCCACCGACAGCGAGTTCCACGCGGCCATGTCGTGCACGTACTTCTGCACGTGCACATAACAGCCGCGCGCGAAATCGGGGTCCTCGTCGCCGATCTGGGTGGCCGAGCGCGCGAGCGGACCGTCGGGGTTCTCGGTGCCGTCGACGAAACCCATCAGGTCGCGGTTGTCGAAGAACCTGAAGCCGTGCGTTTCGTCGACGATCGCGATCGCACCGTCCATGGCATCGACCAGCTTGGTGGCCAGCTCGAAGCAGACGTCCATCGACTCCGCCCGGATATGGAACAACACGTCGCCCTCGGTGGCCGGGGCGTGGTGGCGGTCGCCGCGGATCTCGGTGAAGGGGTGCAGTTCGGCCGGTCGAGGGCCGGTGAACAGCCGGTCCCAGGCCTTCGAGCCGATCGAGGTGACCGCCGATAGCCGCTTGGCCGGGTCGCGGAAACCTATGGCCCGCACCAGCCCCGAGATATCGGGCAACGTGTCGTGCACGGTTGCCTCCCCACCGTCGACGATCGTCGCCACCAGGAAGACGGCCGCAGGCGTCAACGGTTCGAGCACCGGTTGGGGCTGGATCTCGGGCACATCTGGACCCTAGCGTCATTGATCTTGATTCACCGGTAAAGATGAAGGAATGGCAGCTAGCCCCCAGAGCCTCTGCGAGTTCATCGACGCGTCGCCGTCGCCGTACCACGTCTGCGAGACGGCTGCGTCGCGCCTGCGCGAGGCCGGCTTTCGCGAACTGTCCGAAGCCGACGCCTGGCCCACCCACGGCGACTTCTTCGTCGTGCGGGCCGGATCGCTGATCGCCTGGCGGACCGACGGGGGTAGCCGTAACTCCCCGTTTCGGATCGTCGGCGCCCACACCGACAGCCCGAACCTTCGGGTCAAACAGCACCCTGACCGGTTCGTCGCCGGCTGGCGGGTGGTCGCGCTGCAGCCTTACGGCGGCGCGTGGCTGAACTCGTGGCTCGACCGCGATCTGGGGATCAGCGGCCGGTTGTCGGTGCGCACCGGCAGTGGACTGGTGCACCGGCTCATCCGGATCGACGAACCGATCCTGCGGGTGCCGCAACTGGCCATCCACCTCGCCGAGGACCGCAAGGCCGTCGAGCTGAACCCGCAGCGCCACGTCAACGCGGTGTGGGGCGCGGACCCTGCAGGCCAGAAGGGACCGAGGTCCTTCCTCGAACACGTGGCCGAGCATGCAGAGGTGGCGGCCGACGACGTGCTGGGCGCCGACCTGATGACCCATGACCTGGCCCCGTCGCGGCTCGTCGGCGCCGACCGCGACCTGGTGAGCGCCCCGCGGCTGGACAACCAGGTGACCTGCTACGCGGGGCTCGAGGCGTTCCTGGCGGCCGAGCCGAGCGGATATTCGCCGGTGCTGGTGCTCTTCGACCACGAGGAGGTCGGCTCGCAGTCCGACCACGGCGCCCAGTCCGACCTGTTGTTGACCGTGCTCGAGCGCCTCACGCTCAGCGCGGGCGGCGGGCGCGAGGACTTCCTGCGGCGCCTGCCCGGCTCGATGGTGGCGTCCGGCGACATGGCGCACGCCACGCACCCGAACTACCCGGAGCGCCACGAACCGGGACACCTGATCGAGGTCAATGCGGGACCGGTGCTCAAGGTGCAGCCGAACCTTCGGTACGCCACCGACGGGCGCACCGCCGCGGCGTTCGCGCTGGCGTGCGCGCAAGCCGGGGTGCCGCTGCAGCGCTACGAACACCGGGCCGACCTGCCGTGCGGGTCGACGGTCGGGCCGATGACCGCGGCGCGCACCGGCATCCCGACCGTCGACGTCGGTGCTCCGCAGCTGGCCATGCATTCCGCTCGGGAGGTGATGGGCGCCGGCGACGTCACCGCCTATGCCGCGGCGTTGACGGCGTTTCTGTCACCGCGGTGATCTAGGGTCGGCGCATGACCCTCGCCGTGTTCAACGTCACCTTCGACAGCACCGATCCAGACCGGCTCGCCGAGTGGTGGGCCCGTGCGCTGGGCGGCGAGGTAAACCCAATGGCGCCAGGTTTTTTCGTGACGGTCTCGCAGCCGGGCAGCGCTACCGGCCTCGGCTTCCAAAAGGTCGACGATCCCACCCCGGGTAAGAATCGTCTCCATCTCGACCTCGGCGCCGACGACATCGAGCCGGAGGTCAAGCGGCTCGTCGACCTCGGGGCCACCGAACTCGGGCGGCACAGCATGGGTGATTTCGGATGGGTGGTGCTGGCCGATCCGGACGGCAACCAGTTCTGCATCGGCTCGGCCGACCACCCCTGATCGCACGCTCGGTAAGCGGGACCGCTGAATGTTTTGCGGGTGTAAACCAGGCGCGCCCCCTAACGTCGATCCTGTGACGCGACCGGTCCGTGCGGCGACGGCGGCTCTCGCGGCCGCGCTGCTGATGAGCGCCTGCGCAGCCGAAGCGCCCGAACCCCCCGCCGAGACAGCGGTCGAATCCGACGATCGCCCCGCCCGCAGCCAGGGAGTGCTGGTCGACGGTGTCGCAGACGGGCAGCCGGGGTGCTCCGCGGCGGTGGGGGTCGAGGGCGCCGTGGTCTGGGCCGGGGCCCGCGGCCTCGCGGACATCGCCACTGGCGCCGATCTGACAACTGACACCGCGTTCGACATCGCCTCGGTCTCTAAACAGTTCACGGCGACCGCCGTCCTGCTGCTGGTGGACCGGCACCAGCTCGCGCTCGACGACACTTTGGCGACGCACGTGGCGGGACTTCCGCCGTGGGCCGCCGGCGTCACCATCGGGCAGCTGATGCATCAGACCAGCGGGATCCCCGATTACATGGGGCTGCTCGAAGACGCCGGTTTCACATTGACCGACCGCACCACGAACGCCGACACCCTGAGGGCGCTGGGGGCCGTGACCGAACTCGATTTCGAGCCCGGCACGGAGTTCGAGTACTCGAACTCGAACTACGTGCTGCTGGCCGAGATCGTCGAACGGACGGCGCGGCAACCGCTCTCGGCATTTCTGTCGGCGCGGATCTTCTGGCCGCTCGAGCTGGACATGGTCCTCGACCCCGCCGCTCCGGTCCCCGGCGCCGCGGTCCCTGATACGGGCGCAGACGGCGAATTCACGCCAGCGCGCACCGCATGGCTGCAGGTCGGTGACGGATCGATCCAGACCGCGCCGAGCCAGCTGGTGCGCTGGGCGGACAATTACCGCACCGGCGAAGTCGGCGGCCGGACGTTGCTCGACGCCCAGCTCGCCGGGGCGGTCGAGACCGGAGACGGCGACCGGTACGGTGCGGGCATCTACGAGTACGCCAACGGCGCGCTCGGCCACGACGGAGCCTGGGGCGGCTTTGTCACCGACTTCCGGATCGATCGCGACCGTCGTACGTCGGTGGCGGTGAGCTGCAACAGCGACACGCAGGATCCGAGCGCTCTCGCCGACGCGCTCGCCCGGATCTGGGGCTGAGCGCGTGTCGGGTGCCTGAGACGGCGGACAACCTAGAATGGCCTCGTGACGTCGGAGCTAACCCATGCCTTGAACACTGTAGACACCGTCGACAGAGCCGCCGCCACCCCCGACCATCCCCAGCCCTTCCGCGAACTCGGCCTCAAGGACGACGAGTATCAGCGGATCCGCGAGATCCTGGGCCGCAGGCCGACCGACGCCGAACTGGCGATGTATTCGGTGATGTGGAGCGAACACTGTTCGTACAAGTCGTCGAAGGTGCACCTGCGCTACTTCGGCGAGACCACCACCGACGAAATGCGCAAGACAATGCTGGCCGGCATCGGCGAGAACGCCGGCGTCGTCGACATCGGTGACGGCTGGGCCGCCACCTTCAAGGTGGAGTCACACAACCACCCGTCCTACATCGAGCCCTACCAGGGCGCGGCCACCGGCGTCGGCGGCATCGTCCGCGACATCATGGCCATGGGCGCGCGCCCGGTCGCGGTGATGGACCAGTTGCGCTTCGGCGCGCCCGACGCACCCGACACCCGCCGCGTCGTCGACGGGGTGGTACGCGGCATCGGCGGCTACGGCAACTCGTTGGGACTGCCCAACATCGGCGGCGAGACCGTGTTCGACGCGTCCTACGGCGGCAACCCGTTGGTCAACGCGCTGTGTGTGGGGGTGCTGCGCAAAGAGGATCTGCACCTGGCGTTCGCGTCCGGCACCGGCAACAAGATCATCCTGTTCGGTGCCCGCACCGGCCTCGACGGCATCGGCGGCGTGAGCGTGCTGGCGTCCGAGACGTTCGGCGGGGACGAGAGCGGTGCTGCGGGACGCAAGAAGCTGCCCAGTGTCCAGGTGGGCGACCCGTTCATGGAGAAGGTGCTCATCGAGTGCTGTCTCGAGCTGTACGCAGGTGGCCTCGTGGTCGGCATCCAGGACCTCGGGGGAGCCGGATTATCTTGCGCCACATCTGAACTCGCTTCGGCCGGTGACGGTGGTATGCGCATCGAGTTGGATGCGGTGCCGTTGCGCGCGGCGAACATGACGCCCGCCGAGATCCTGTCGAGCGAGTCGCAGGAACGCATGTGTGCTGTCGTCACGCCCGAGAACGTCGAGGCGTTCATGGCCGTCTGCCGTAAGTGGGAGGTGCTGGCCACGGTCATCGGCGAGGTCACCGACGGCGATCGCCTGCAGATCACCTGGCACGGCGAGACCGTCGTCGACGTACCGCCGCGCACCGTCGCGCACGAAGGCCCGGTCTACGAGCGGCCGGTGCAGCGGCCCGAGACACAGGACGCGCTCAACGCCGACACCACCGCCAAGCTGCCGCGGCCTTCGACGGGTGACGAGCTCAAGGCGACTCTGCTTGCGCTGCTTGGCAGTCCACACCTGTGCAGCCGCGCGTTCATCACCGAGCAGTACGACCGCTACGTGCGGGGCAACACCGTGCTGGCCGAAGACGCCGACGGTGGCCTGCTGCGTGTCGACGAGACCACGGGCCGCGGCATCGCTCTCTCGACCGATGCGTCGGGTCGTTACACCGCGCTCGACCCCTACACCGGCGCGCAGCTGGCGCTGGCCGAGGCCTACCGCAACGTCGCGGTCACCGGCGCGACACCGGTCGCGGTGACCAACTGCCTGAACTTCGGCTCACCGGAGGATCCCGGCGTCATGTGGCAGTTCAGCCAGGCCGTGCGCGGGTTGGCCGACGGCGCTGCGGCGCTGGCGATTCCAGTGACCGGCGGCAATGTGAGCTTCTACAACCAGACCGGCACCACCGCGATCCTGCCCACCCCGGTGGTCGGTGTGCTCGGGGTGATCGACGACGTCAGACGTCGCATTCCGACCGGCTTCGGCGATGAACCCGGCGAGACGTTGATGCTGCTGGGCGACACCCGCGACGAGTTCGACGGGTCGATCTGGGCGCAGGTCATCGCCGATCACCTGGGCGGGTTGCCGCCGAAGGTGGACCTCGCGCGCGAGAAACTGCTCGCCGAGGTGCTCACCGCCGCGTCGCGCGACGGCCTGGTCTCCGCGGCGCACGACCTGTCCGAGGGCGGCCTGATCCAGGCCGTCGTCGAGGCCGCGCTTCGCGGCGAAACCGGTTGTCGCATCGTGGTTCCCGAGGAATGGCAGGACGGCACAGATCCGTTCACGTTCCTGTTCTCCGAATCGGCGGGACGGGTCCTTGTCGCGGTGCCGCGCACCGAGGAGAGCCGCTTCCGCGCGATGTGCGAGGCTCGCGGACTGCCGGCCACGCGCACTGGCGTGGTGGACCAGGCCAGCGAGGCGATCGAGGTTCAGGGCCTGTTCACCGTCACTCTGGAGGACCTGCGCAGCACGTCGGAGAGCGTGCTGCCCAGGTTGTTCGGGTGAGTGAAACCACCCGACACCAACACCCCATATATGTCTGGGCGTGGCGCCTGCTCCGCCTCGACTTCGTCGGAATCGCGTTCAGCGCGCTGTTCTTCTGCCTGTCGCTGACCCCCTCGCTGTTACCCCGGGACTGGCTGTTCGCGGGCCTGATCGGCGGCATCAACGCCGCCATCGGCTACGGTATCGGCGTCTTCATCGCAAAGATGTTGCGCCGCTTCGTGTTACGACGGGTCAACTGGTGGCCTCCGCCGAAGCGGGTGCTGTGGGTGGCCAAGAGTGCCACGGTTGTGCTGGCGCTCGGGGCCAGCATCCTCATGGTGATCCCCGCCGCCGCCTGGCAGCGGCAGGTGTCGGCGGTAATGGGCATGGAAGGTCCCACCACGTTCGGATATCTGCGCACGCTGGTGCTCGCGGCGTTCGTCGGCGCGGCGTGCGTGGCCACCGCCCGCGTGCTGCTCGACATCATCAAGACGATGGCCCGGTTCTTCATCCGCCGGTGGCATCTACACGACGAAGTGGCATTGTTCATCGGCACCGCGATCGTCGTGGTGCTCGCCATCATGCTGATCAACGGTGTGCTGGTTCGCGGATTCCTCGCCGGTGCCAACCGCGTGTTCCAGCCGCAGAACACCACGACCAGGGCAGGCGTCGTCCAGCCGCTCGAACCCGAGAAGTCGGGCAGCCCGGAGTCGTTCGCAGCCTGGGACACCCTGGGTTATCAGGGTCGCAACTTCGTGGCGACCGGACCGGACGCCGAGGAACTGTCCGAGCTGAACGGCACACCCGCCAAGGAGCCCATCCGCGTGTACGTCGGCCTGCAGACCGCCGACACCGACGAGCAGCGGATGGCGGTGTTGCTCAGCGAACTCGAGCGTACGGGCGCGTTCGAACGCGAGTTGCTGGTGATCGTTCCCACCACCGGCACCGGCTGGATCAATCCCGTTGCGGCGCGATCGCTGGAGATGATGTACAACGGCGACACCGCTCTGGTGGGTTCGCAGTATTCCTTCCTGCCGAGTTGGATCTCCTTCCTCGGCGACCAGCAGAAGTCGATGAAATCCGGGCGCATGATGATCGACGCCATCCATCAACGTTGGGAACAACTTCCGCGGGACCGGCGACCCAAGCTCGTGCTCTACGGGGAGAGCCTCGGCTCGATGGCGGGCCAGGGTGCGTTCGACTGGCTGCCCGACATCTCGCGGATGGGCTTCTCGTCGGTGCTGTGGGTGGGCCCGCCGAACGCGAGCCCGCTGTGGAGCGCGATCACCGCGCGGCGTGATCCCCGAACCCCCGAAGTCGAACCTCGCTACGACAACGGCCGCACCGTGCGCTTCTCGCAGGCCACCGATCCCGCGCAGATCGCGAAGGTGGCCGCCACGCCGTGGGAGGGTACGCGTGTGTTGTTCCTGCAGCACCCCTCCGATCCGGTCGTGTGGTGGTCGACCGACCTTCTGTTCACCCGGCCGGACTGGTTGCGCGAACCGCCCGGCATCGACCGCACCGCATCGATGCGGTGGTATCCGATCGTCACCTTCGGACAGGTCGCCGCCGATATGACGAATGCGAGTTCGGTGCCGGGCGGCCACGGCCACAACTACGGCGACCTGGTGCTCGACGGGTGGGCCGCGGTCGCGCCGCCGCCAGGGTGGACTCCCGAGGACACCGAACGGATCCGCACCGCCCTGAGCAAGACCGAGTCCGAGGACGGGCCCGAATACTGATGGGAGCGGGGAGGTTTCGGGCGCTCGCCGTTGCGGTCGCGTTGGTGGGATGGAGCTTCATCGCGCCCCGGGTGCGGTTCCATCCGATGTGGAATGCCGCGTTGGGCGCAGGCGTCTACGCGCTCGCGCGTCCTCCGCTCGGGTTGCGCCCACCGGCGCTGTGGTCGGGCCTGCGCTACGGGCTGGCCGCCGCCGCGCCGATCGCGTTGGGAGTCGCCGTCGGCACCGCGATCCCGTCGGTGCGGCGCGGAATGGCCGCCCGAGAACTGCCCGACCATCCCGTGCGGTGGATGGCGCTCGACATCCCGATCGGTACCGTCTGGCCCGAGGAGGTCGCCTACCGCGCCACGTTGGGCCACACCGCCGAGACCGCGTTCCAGCCGGCGGGCGGGCGCCTGCTGCAAGCGGCGGCGTTCGGTCTCTGGCACATCATGGACGCCCGCATCACGCGCAACCCGGTGCTGGGCACCGTGCTGTTCACCGGCGTCGCGGGCTGGTTGTTCGGGTGGTTGCACGCGCGGTCGGGCAGCGTCGTGGCGCCGATGCTGGCCCATCTGGCCGCCAACGAAGCCGCGGCATTGGCGGCGCTGGCCGTGCAGCGGCGCATAGAGTCCCGGTCATGAGCACAGCAGGGCGAGCCCGTTCGCGCACCTTCGTCGTGACCGGTGCGGCATCGGGTATCGGCCTGGCTACCGCGAGGCGCCTGCTCGCCGAGGGCGGCACCGTGATCGGCGCGGACGTGGTCGAGCCACGCGAGAACCCGGGCGACGGTTTCGAGTTCGTCAGCGCCGACGTCACCGACGAGACCGCGGTCGCCTCCGTCTTCGCCGCGGTGCGTGGTCGCCTCGACGGTGTCGTGCACGCCGCGGGGGTGGCCGGCGGCGGGCCGGTACACCTGCTCGAGCGCGCAGAGTGGGACCGCGTCATCGCGGTCAACCTCACCGGGACGTTCCTGGTGGTCAAGGCCGCCCTGGCGAAGATGATCCAACAACCGCGGGCAGACGGTGAGCGCGGGGCGATCGTCACGCTGGCCAGCGTCGAAGGGCTCGAGGGCACGGCAGGCGGCAGCAGCTACAACGCCGCCAAAGGGGGTGTCGTGATCCTGACCAAGAACATCGCAGTCGACTACGGCCCCAGCGGTATCCGCGCCAACGCCATCTGCCCCGGTTTCATCGACACCCCGATGCTGGAAAGCGTGATGGGACTGGAGGGTATGGAGGGCCCGCTGCAGTCCATCACCGAAGAACATGCTTTGCAGAGGCGCGGCAGGCCGGACGAGATCGCGTCGGTCGCAGCGTTTCTCGTCTCACCCGATGCGTCGTTCGTCACCGGTCAGGCGATCGCGGTCGACGGCGGTTACACCGCCGGGCGCGACCACGGCGTGGTGAAACTGTTCGGCTTCCCCGACTGAGGCTCTCAGGGATTGATGGTCAGCTCGCCGATCTGGCGGCCCCACACGTACTCGATGAACATCGGCTGGCCGAGTTCGAGGTGGTTGTACGGGGCGATGCTGGCACCGGTGTCCATCACCAGGTACGGCGTCGGATACAGGTCACGGGTGATGTCCTGCCAGCAGCCCGGCCGGCCTTCCGGCCCGCCCCTCGCGTTGACCCGCGGCAGGTTGTCCGGGTAGATGTACGGGTTGCCTGCGCCGGCCAGGATGCCGCCACCGCCTGTCAGCGAATACCCGTTGCCGCCCAACGTCTTCGCCACTCGGGGCTGCACTTCGGCGTACTTGCGGATGGTGCACACGATCGCGGGGCTGTGGTGGTCGAACAGCTGTGCCGTCGGCACCAGGTCTGCGGCGCCGCGCACGAGATAGGGGCCGCCGCGTTCGATGGTGTCGGCCGCGACGTCGGCGAAACCGAGTGCTGCCATCAGGGCGGTGTCGATGTCGGTGCGGTGCTCGTTGAACGTGCGGGCGGAGGCCGCGGCGTTCCGCAATCCGTCCCACAGGTCCGCCGACGCGTCGGCGTAGACCTCGGCGAGATCGGCCAGCAGGCGAGTGTCGGTGCGGATGGCCGGCATCCGTGCGTTGAGGTCGTCAAGGATCCGGTCGCCGTTCACCAGCGAGTCGCCGAAACCGCTGCCGCCCAGCCCGCTCAGCGCTTCGGCCGTCGCCGCCAACGTCTGGTTCAGCTTGATCGGGTCGACCTTCTCGGCGAGCGCGATGACCGTCTCGAAAACGGTGTTGAACTCGGTCGTCACTGCGGATGCCTCGATCACAGCCCCGGCCGAGATATGTTGTGCCGAGGCGTCGTCCGGAGACTCCAGCGAGACGTACTTGTTGCCGAATACGGTGGTGGCCCGAATCTCGGCCGTCACGTTTGCCGGAATGCGTTCCAGATAGCGCGGATTGACGTTCAACGACAACTCCGCCGGCTTCCCTGCGGCATTGTGGACATGGGAGATTGCGCTGACCCGGCCGATTTCGACTCCGTTGTAGGTCACTTTGGCTCCCCGTTCGACCACCAGACCCGCGCGCGGCGACAGCACGGTCAGCTGCGCCTTGCGGCTCAGGTCGCCGCGGAACTGGAGGTAGAGCAGGCTCGCCGCAACGGTCGCGACGATCAACAGCACCGCACCGGCCACCTTGTACGGCGGCTTGTGACGGTCGACAAACACTTTGAGACAGTAGGTTATGGCCGCCCGTCACACAGCCGATCCGGCGAAGACCCGCGCCGCGGTGGAAGCGCTCGCCGACTGGCTGCGCGATGACTCGCAGGCGGCACCGTCGCGCACCCAACTCGGCGAGGCGGTCCGGTTGACGGCGCGCACGCTCGCGGCGTCGGCGCCGGGTTCCAGCGTCGAGGTTCGCGTGCCGCCGTTCGTCGCGGTGCAGTGCATCGAAGGCCCGGCGCACCGGCGCGGTAACCCGCCCAACGTGGTCGAAACCGATCCGCGGACGTGGCTGCTTTTGGCGACCGGCCTGGCCACCATGGCCGACGCCGCAGCAGACGGCACGCTGGTCATGTCGGGCTCACGCGCCGCTGAGATCGCCGACTGGCTACCGATACTGCGACTCTGACCGGCGACGGTCACCGGAAGTACGGATAGTCCTGAACTCAGTTGAAGCCGCGGGTGCGCAGCGGAAAGCTGTTGTGGTCCATTCGCCGCAACGACATGGCGACCGGCCTGCCGTCGGAGGTGCCCGTGAAGACGCAGCTGGTCCGGGGTGAGCCGCTCGACCGTTAGGGTGGCGGTGCCGGACACTTCGAGCGTGCCCGCCGTGTCGTCGAAAAGCGCAGGCGCCGAGACTAACTCGCCGTTCATGCGTTGATACGTCACCAGCTCGGGTTGGTCGAAGACCACACGCTGCCAACGTTGCTCGTCGGTGGTCATCGGTGGGTGCAAGGCGCCGTCGAGGTGAAATTCGGTGACCGACCAGATGCCGTATGCGTCGTGCTTGGCGCGTCCGCCGCCGTACGACTGCCAGCCCTGCCAGTTCAGCGCCACGCATCCGATCGGTACCCAGCCCCCAGCAGGGCCTGCACCACTGCCGCGATGCGGGTGCGCAGTTGCCACCACGGGCGCGCGGCATCGTCGCTCTCCTGGGTAGTCACGCATTCGAGAACTGCCACGTCGGTCGTGGACACGGTCGCACCAATTGTCGGCCCGGATGTTCAGGGGGTCGCGATAGGCGTGGGGTGCGGCCGTGAAAGTGACTATCGACGGCCGTTCTGAACGTGTCCCACGACACGCCCCGCAGGTGCGAAGCTGTTCAGGAATGCCCGTAGACTCGTGGCATCAGCCACCCTCCCCTCGGAGCAGCCCTATCGTGACCGGCGAGCAGACGGATACGGATAACGAACCCCGCGAAGAGTGCGGCGTATTCGGCGTCTGGGCGCCGGGTGAAGAGGTCGCCAAGCTCACGTACTACGGCTTGTACGCCCTGCAACACCGCGGGCAGGAGGCGGCGGGCATCGCCGTCGCCGACGGCTCTCAGGTGCTGGTCTTCAAGGATCTGGGCCTGGTGAGCCAGGTGTTCGACGAGCAGACGCTGGCCGCGATGGAAGGTCACGTCGCGATCGGGCACTGTCGCTATTCGACCACCGGGTCGACCACGTGGGAGAACGCCCAGCCGGTATTCCGCAACACCTCGGCCGGTACCGGCGTGGCCCTGGGACACAACGGCAACCTCGTGAACGCCGCCGAGTTGGCGGCCCGGGCCCGTGAGGCCGGGCTGCTCGACACCAGGGGCGCTCCGGTGGCGACCACCGACTCCGACATCCTCGGCGCCCTGCTGGCCCACGGTGCGGCCGATTCGACGCTCGAGCAGGCCGCCCTCGAACTGCTGCCCACGGTGCGCGGCGCGTTCTGTCTGACGTGGATGGACGAAAACACCCTGTATGCGGCCCGCGACCCGTACGGAGTGCGGCCGCTGGCGCTGGGGCGGTTGGACCGCGGCTGGGTCGTCGCCTCGGAGACCGCGGCGCTCGATATCGTCGGCGCGTCCTTCGTTCGCGACATCGAACCGGGCGAGCTGCTGGCGATCGACGCCGACGGGGTGCGATCCACCCGCTTCGCCAGCCCCGAGCCCAAGGGCTGCGTCTTCGAATACGTCTATCTCGCGCGGCCCGACAGCACGCTGGCCGGGCGATCGGTGCACGCGACGCGCGTCGACATCGGGCGCCGGCTGGCCAGGGAGATGCCGGTCGAGGCCGACCTGGTGATCGGCGTGCCGGAGTCGGGCACACCCGCCGCGGTGGGCTACGCGCAGGAGTCCGGAATCCCGTACGGCCAGGGCCTGATGAAGAACGCCTATGTCGGGCGCACCTTCATCCAGCCGTCCCAGACCATCCGCCAACTGGGCATCCGGCTCAAGCTCAACCCGCTCAAGGAAGTGATCCGCGGGCGGCGCCTGATCGTCGTCGACGATTCGATCGTCCGCGGCAACACCCAGCGCGCCCTGATCCGGATGCTGCGGGAGGCGGGGGCGGTCGAGGTGCACGTGCGCATCGCATCCCCGCCCGTGAAGTGGCCGTGCTTCTACGGCATCGACTTCGCCACCCCGGCCGAGCTGATCGCCAACGCCGTCGACGACGAGAACGAGATGCTCGAGGCGGTGCGCCACGCGATCGGCGCCGACACACTCGGCTACATCTCCAAGCAGGGCATGATCGCGGCCACCGAGCAGCCTGCATCGCGGTTGTGCAGCGCATGCTTCGACGGCAAGTACCCGATCGAGTTGCCGGGCGAATCGGCGTTGGGCAAGAACGTGATCGAACACATGCTCTCGACCGCCGCCAAGAGCGGTATCCCGCTGCAGTCCGGCAACGACAACGTCTCGGCGCTTCGTCGTCCGTAGCTGCAACCGACGCCCGTGACTACGTCCCCACGTGCGCCCAGTGCGGGTCGGTCGGTAACGGTCCCCTCTTCAGGGCTTTGGCCACCGCCTCCCGGTAACCGGTGAGACCGCCGTCAGGCGGCGCGATGACGGCGTCGATGTCGTGGTCGGCCATCACCGCGTCACACTCCAGCGACTCCACCAGCGGCCGCGCCAGCCCGCCGGGGAGCGGGGTCACCAACCCGATCCACCAGCTCGCGATTGTCGGTGTGAGCCAAGGCAATACGACCATCATGCGGCGTCGGCGTCCCGCAACCTCGGCGTACACCTGCATCGCCTCGCCGTACTCGAAGACGTCCGGCCCGCCAATGTCCCACGTGCGCGACGTGGGTACCGGCGCCGTGGCGGCCTCCGCCAGATAGTGCAATGCATCGTCGATCGCGATGGGCTGGATCTTGTTGTGCACCCACTTCGGCGTGGTCATCAGCGGCAGCCGGTTGGTCAGGTGGCGGATCATCTCGAACGACGCCGAACCCGCACCGATCACGATGCCGGCCTGCAAGACCACGGTCTCGATCCCGGACTCGAGCAGGATCTCGCCGACGTCGGTCCGGGACTGAAGGTGCGGGGAGAGGTCGGCTCCCGAGGGGTGCAGTCCGCTCAGGTACACCAGTCGCTTGACGCCCACATCGCGGGCGGCGGCAACGACGTTGCGGGCCGAGCGGGCCTCCTCGTCGACGAAATTGGACGAGCTGCCCATCGAATGCACCAGGTAGTAGACGACGTCGCTGCCGGCGAACGCTTCTCGCAGCGAGTCGGCGTCCCCGAGGTCGCCGCGTGCCACCTCGACCCGGTCGCGCCACGGCACAGCGTCGAGTTTGTCGGGGTTGCGCGCCAGCGCACGTACCGTGTGGCCGCGGTCGAGCAACGCGGGCACCAACCGGCCACCGATGTAGCCGGTCGCTCCGGTCACCAAGCAACGGATCTCGTCAGTCACCCCGCCGGGATCGCCGGTTTGGGCGTCAGGCAAACCCGCAACCGGGATCGGGCATGTCAACCGACAGCGGTGTGCCAGTGGGCTTGATGTAGAGCACCCACATCACCAGCGGCGCCGGGCCCAGGTTGCGGCCGATGTGCACGTTGCCAGGACCGGTGGCCTCGGTGATCGGTGCGCCCGGCGGATAGACGCCGTCGGGCGCGCAGTTGGCCGCGGCGTCATGGGTGAGCGTGCCCTCGCGGATCACCCCGTACACCCGGCCGTCGTGATAGTGCCAGCCGGTGCTGCCGCCGGGCGCGATGGTGATCTCGCGGGTGACGTAGTCGATTCCGTCGACCGTGGCCTCCGAGAGCGTCCTTGCTTGCACGCCGGACGACGGCGTCGCGGCCGCTTCGGCCTGGCCGAACAACGCGATGGCGACCGTCACCGACGCGCACAGGGCAGAGGCGGACCAGCGAACTGTTGTCATGAGCGGTCAGATTGGCACACCGTGGGCAACCGCGCGACATCTCGGCCGGAGTGGGGACCGCCGTAGGCGGTTACCGCGGCGCGGCGAACACCGGTAGCCTTTACCGCGATGACCGAACGCGCCGAACCTGCCGGCATCTCCTACGCGTCGGCCGGGGTCGACATCGAAGCCGGTGACCGCGCTGTCGAACTCCTCAAACCGCTCGCCGAGAAGGCGACCCGACCCGAGGTGCGCGGCGGTATCGGCGGCTTCGCCGGACTGTTCGCGCTGCGCGGCGGCTACCGGGAGCCGGTGCTGGCCTCCTCCACCGACGGAGTCGGCACCAAGCTGGTGGTGGCCCAGGCCATGGACAAGCACGACACCGTCGGAATCGACCTGGTCGCGATGGTCGTCGACGATCTGGTCGTCTGCGGTGCCGAACCGCTGTTCCTACAGGACTACATCGCGGTGGGCCGCACGGTTCCCGAGCGGATCAGCGAACTAGTGGCAGGCATCGCCAATGGCTGCCTGCAGGCCGGTTGCGCACTGCTCGGCGGTGAGACGGCCGAACATCCCGGTCTGATGGCGCCCGACCACTACGACATCTCGGCGACCGGGGTGGGCGTGGTCGAGGCCGATGACGTGCTCGGCCCTGATCGGGTCAAGCCCGGCGACGTGCTGATCGCGATGGCCTCGACGGGCTTGCACTCGAACGGATACTCGCTGGCGCGCAAGGTGCTGCTCGAGATCGACCGGATGAACCTGGCCGGCCATGTCGAAGAGTTCGGCCGCACTCTGGGCGAGGAGCTTCTGGAGCCGACCCGGATCTATGCCAAGGATTGTCTGGCGCTGGCCGCCGAAACCCAGGTTCGCACGTTCTGCCATGTCACCGGCGGCGGGTTGGCCGGAAACCTCGAGCGCGTGATCCCGCATGGTCTGGTCGCCGAAATCGACCGTGGCACGTGGACTCCGGCACCGGTGTTCGCGATGATCGGGCAGCGCGGACGGGTCGAGCGCGTCGAGATGGAGCGGACCTTCAACATGGGCGTCGGCATGGTCGCGATTGTCGCGCCCGAAGACACCGACCGCGCCCTGGCGATCCTGACCGCGCGCCACCTGAACTGCTGGACGCTGGGAACGGTCAAAAAGGGCGGAAAGGACGGCCCACGAGCCGAGCTCGTCGGGCAGCACCCGCGCTTTTAGGGGTCAGCGACGCCAGTCGTCCTCGTCGACCCACTCGTCGGCCACCGGATCGGTGCCGTTCAGGTCGTTCTCGGAAGCGCCCGACAGCTCTTGCTGAAGCCGCTTTAAGTCGGTCTGTGGTGAGCTGTACTTAAGCTCACGAGCAACCTTGGTCTGCTTTGCCTTCGCCCGGCCGCGGCCCATGGGGGGACCCCCTCGCGCAATAACGGAGCGGCCCAATTGTTAGGCGGCTCCGATCTGATCTGTTTTTTATCGTCCTGCCAACACTTTAGCGTGCTTGGCCTCGCGGCGCTGGCAGGGCCTCGTCACGGCCGCGCCCCGCCGCGGAGCTGCTCGACCGCGCGCCGCCCGGCACCTGCGACGTCGGGTGGCGGAAGCGAGTCCGCGTCGATGACGGCCGGCACGCCGTCGACGGTCAATTCGGTGTCCGCGGGCAGGCCGCGCTTGAGCAGCGCCAGCGCCACCGGCCCCTCGTCGACGTGGTCGACGACGGTGCCGAGACGCCCGACGGTCCGGCCACCGGCCAGCACCGGGTCGCCGGTGGCCGGTCGGTCGCTGGAACCGTCCAGGTGCAGCCGGACCAGCATTCGGGGCGGTTTGCCCAGGTTGTGCACCCGCGCGACCGTCTCCTGTCCGCGGTAGCAGCCCTTGTCCAAATGCACGGCGGGGCCGATCCAGCCCACCTCGTGCGGGATCGTGCGCTCATCGGTGTCCACCCCCAGGCGTGCCCGCAGCGCGGCGACACGGTGCGCCTCGTACGCCCAGACCCCGGCGGGCCGGACCCCGGGGTCGGTGAGCCGCCGCAGCCACGGCTGCACCTGGTCACGGGGGATAACCAGGTCGAGTTCGACTCCGTCGCCGCGGAGACGACGTAGAAAGCCGCCCTCGGTGAGCGCGACAGCCGTCTGCTGCGCGGGAAGCGAATCGACACCCAGCGCGCCGAGCACCCCACCATCACCCAACCGCGGCCCGAGCAGGGACAACACCGCCAGATCGGCAGGTTCGACCGCGACGTCGGACCAGAACACCATCTTGCGCAGGTAGCCCAGCAGCGGCTCGCCGCGCGACGGTTCGGTGTCGAGATAGGTGATGTCGCCGAGTTCGGTCTGCACCCAGTGATCTTCGACACGGCCCTGCCCGTCGAGGCTGAGATTCTCGGTGACCGCGCCGTCGGGCAGCTCGCTGACGTGCTGGGTGGTGAGGTTGTGCAGCCACGCCTTGCGGTCAGCGCCCGTGAGCGTGAGTACGGCGCGATGCGAGCGGTCCACCACGACGGCGGCGTCGGCGGCGGCGCGTTGTTCACCCAGCGGATCGCCGTAATGCCATACGGCGCCTGCATCGGGTCCGGTGTCGGGAGCAGGGACGGCGGGTCCAGAAGATGTCACAGGTCAACTCTACGTTCGGCGCGCGACGGCCCACGGCTACGCTGTGGGCCCATGGCTGGCGAACCCGGGGTCGTGGTGACCCTTGACGGGCGACTGCACGACCCCGCGGCGCCGCTGCTGCACGCCGACGACCTCGCGGCTGTGCGCGGCGACGGCGTCTTCGAGACACTGCTGATCCGCGATGGTCGGCCATGCCTGCTCGAAGCCCACCTGTCCCGGCTCACCCAGTCGGCGCGGATGATCGACCTGCCCGACCCCGACCTGCCGCGCTGGCGCTCCGCGGTGTCCGCGGCCGTGGCCCAATGGACGTCGCAGACCGGCGAGGAGGGCGTGCTGCGGCTGGTGTACAGCAGGGGACGGGAAGGCGGTTCGCCCCCGACGGCATTCGCGACGGTCGGGTCGTTACCCGCGCGAGTGACCGAGGTGCGCCGCAACGGCCTTGCCGCGCTGACGCTGGCGCGCGGACTCGCCTCCGACGGCGCGGATGAGATGCCGTGGCTGCTCGCCGGTGCCAAGACGCTGTCGTACGCGGTGAACATGGCCGCGTTGCGACATGCCGAACGCAGCGGCGCGGGCGACGTGATCTTCGTCGGCACCGACGGGTTCATCCTCGAGGGTCCGCGCTCGACGGTCGTGATCGCCGCGGAGTCCGAGCCCGGTGCGGGCGATATCGCGTTCTTCACACCACCGCCGTGGTTTCCGATCCTGCGCGGCACCACGCAGCAGGCGCTGTTCGACGTCGCCCGCGACAAGGGCTACGACTGCGACTACCGCTCGCTGCGACCAGCGGATCTGCATACCGCACAGGGTGTTTGGCTGGTGTCGAGCATCACGTTGGCCGCGCGGGTGCACACCCTGGACGGGACACCGCTGACGCTTAGCCCGCTGGCGGCCGAGTTCGCCGAACTCGTCGACGCCGCGATCGTGTGTGATCGCTGAGCGCTGAATGGCCCGTAATCCGGTTGTCGCCTCTTGCACGCGCGGGTAGCGTCGCTCGTACACAGGAGAGGAGGTGGTCCGGAATTTTGAGTGACTTATGGACTTGTGAGGTGGCTGCGAGCTAGCAGCGCCAGGGGAATGAGCTGACGGCTCTTCGCGTCCTGCGCGCGCTGGCGAATTCCCCGCAGTCACCCGGCCCCCGAGCCCCTCGGTCTTGTCCGCCAGGAACACACGGCTCGGGGGCCGCCCCATATCTGATGGCCGAATCGGTAGCGAACCGTTGCACGCCTGGACTCGCGCTTCCCACGTGCGCCGGGCGATGATGCGGCCCATGCGCATCGTCAAGAAGCTCGGCGTGCTGCTGACCGCCCTCGCGGCCGTGACGGCCTGTGCGCCCACCGCTGAGCCCTACAGCTCGCCGGGCCTGCGGGACTGTCATAAAGACAAGCTGGCGACCCTGTACAAGGGCATCTTCACCTTCGGAACCGATCGGCCGGTGTACCCGCCGTGGTACATGGGCGACAACCCGGCCAACGGGGAAGGCTTCGAATCGGCGCTCGCGTACGCCATCGCGAACCGGCTCGGTTACGCCGCGACCGACGTGCGATGGGTGCGGGTGCCATTCGGAGAAGCCATCGCCGCGGGCGCGAAATCGTTCGACGCCAACCTGACCCAGTTCTCCATCACCGAACAGCGCAGGGCCGCCGTCGACTTCTCGACGCCGTACTTCGATGTGAACCAAGCCGTCGTCACCGTCAAGGGTTCGCCTGCGGCCGGCGTCAAAAGTCTCGATGACCTCAAAATGCTGCGGCTCGGAGCGCAGGTCGGCAGCACCAGCCACACCGCCGCGCTGGCAGTCGGCAAGAGCAGCGCGGTCACGGTGTACAACACCAACGGCGACGCGAAACTCGCGCTCTCCGACGGCGAGATCGACGCGTTGATCGCCGATCTGCCGACCGCGTTCGCGATCGTCGGCGAGTTGCGCGACGGAATGATGGTCGGCCAGCTGCCCGCAGGGGACCAAGCCGCGGAGCAGTTCGGTTTGGTGCTCGCCAAACGCAGCGGGTTGACCGCGTGCATCTCCTCGGTCGTGGACTCGCTACGCGACGACGGCACGCTGGCGCAATTGCGCGGCGAATGGTTGGCGGATGCGGGTAAGGCCCCGCAACTGGCTTAGCCGGCGGGCCCGGGCGCGAACGTGGCGCACGCCTGCATGGCCTCGTTCCAGGCCTCGGCGTCGACACCGGGTGGCGGGCCGGCAGGTCCTGGCGCAGCGGGTACGCCGTGGTCGCTCAGACACTGCGCCAGTGAACCGTGACCGGCTGGGGTCTCGGACGTGGTGGTCTGGACGGGGGCTTCGGACGTGGTGGTCTGCGCCGGAGCTGGTGAGGTGGTGGGCTGCTGCTCGCCCGGTGGTTCGGACGCACAACCTGCGAGCGCTGCGGCCGCGGCGATGCCGGCGAAGAACATGCTCGCGCGCATCAGCCGGCGAACCTCGACAGCCGGGCCGACAGGTGGGGGACCAGGCCGCCGTCGGCGTCGACGCGCTCCTCGACGTAGGCCAGATCACCACCCTCGACGATGCCGTACAGCCGTTTGGCGCCACCGACCAGCATCCCGGACTTGCTGCGCGCCAACGCATCGGTGACCAGTTCCCACGACGACTGGGACAGGGGGCGGCCGTAGAACAGCTCGATATAGCCCGCGGAGTGGGCCAGCAGCAGTTCGATGGCCTGCGATTCAGAAGGGTCGGCCGGATCGTTGACGAAGCGCCAGAAGCCGGACTCGCGCAGCGTGTGCCCCTCGAAGTCGCCCGACTCGCTGAGGCGCCACGAGCGCGCTTCCCAGATCAGGTAGTCGCTGCCGTCATGGGAGGCCACGATCTGCTGGCCGAACCGGTAGTCACCGTCGGCGCCGCGGCCCTCGCCTTCGCCGCGCCAGACACCGACGAGCGGCAGCAGCGCCAGCAGCGCGTCGTCGAGGTTCGCGCCCTCGCGGAGATTGGCGGTGTCGGCAGGTGCGGGAAGATCGCCGAAAGCCGGGATGTTGCGCGCGGCGGTCGTTTTCGCTCGTTCTGCGGCGGCCGCTACTGCGTCGTCTCCGGACGTCACGACTCGTCGGTGATCAGCCGGTACACCGCGTACAACGCGAACCAGGTGATCACCAGGGTCGCGGCTACGAGCAGGAGTTCGAAGAACAGCACCACGGGCACGAGTCTAGTGGGCGGTCGAAGGCAGAGTGCACCAGCCTCCGCCTGGCCTCGTGCGCCGAAACTGAACTTGTGTGCGGGGTCCGCGCGGATCTTCGCACACAAGTTCAGTTTCGAGCTGAAACGCTCAGGCGACCTTGACGTCGACCTCGTGGATGCCCGCGCCGGAGGGCGCGACGACGGCGTCACCGTTGCCGACCTTCGACAGCGCACGCAGCGTCCACGTGCCAGGCGCGGCGAAGAACCGAAAATCGCCGGTGGCCGACGCGACCACCTCGGCGGTGAACTCGTCAGAGCTGTCCAGAAGGCGCACGAACGCGCCGCCGACGGCCTGTCCCGACCCGTCAACGACGCGGCCGGTGATCACCGTCTCCTTCTCCAAGTCGACGCTGGCGGGCAACGTCAGGCCTTGTTTCGGGGCAGAGCACATATCAATTTCCCAACTCGATCGGGGCCCCCACCAGGGAGCCGTATTCGGTCCAACTGCCGTCGTAGTTCTTGACGTTCTTGTGTCCGAGCAGTTCCTGCAGCACGAACCAGGTGTGCGACGAGCGCTCACCGATTCGGCAGTAAGCGATGGTCTCCTTCTCGCCGTCCAGCCCGGCCTCGGCGTACAGCTTCTCCAGCGCCTCATCGGATTTGAAGGTGCCGTCGTCGTTGGCCGCCTTGCTCCACGGAACATTGATGGCGCCGGGGATATGCCCGGGTCGCTGGCTCTGCTCCTGGGGCAGGTGCGCAGGAGCCAGGATCTTGCCGGAGAACTCGTCGGGGGAGCGCACGTCGACGAGGTTCTTGCTGTCGATCGCCGCGATCACCTCGTCGCGGAAGGCGCGGATGCTGTTGTCGGGGGCCTTGGCGGTGTAGCTGGTCGCGGGTCGCTTGACCACCTCGGTGGACAGCGGACGTCCGTCGAGCTCCCACTTCTTGCGGCCGCCGTCGAGCAGCTTGACGTCCTGGTGCCCGTACAGCTTGAAGTACCAGTAGGCGTACGCGGCGAACCAGTTGTTGTTGCCGCCGTACAGGACCACGGTGTCGTCGTTCGAGATGCCGCGCTCGCTCAGCAGTTTCGAAAACTGTTCCTGGTCAACGAAATCGCGACGCACCGGGTCTTGGAGGTCGGTCTTCCAGTCGATCTTGACCGCGCCCTCGATGTGGCCGTCGTCGTAGGCGCTGGTGTCTTCGTCGACCTCGACGAACACGATGTTCGGTGCGTTGAGATTGCTCTCGGCCCAGTCGGCCGTGACCAGGACGTCGGAGCGTGCCATAGAGGAAATCCTTTCGGTTGCTTCAGGTTTGAAGTTCTATGCGGGTGACGGTGCGCTTGTGTTCTTTCGAACGCGCGCGACGAGCGGGTAGAGCTGACAACCCAGGCAGATGCCGAAGGCCGCATTGAGGAACGCCGCCACCAGCGCAAGGCCGGTGGCGATGAGACCGAGCAGCCCGAGGCCGGTCGCGAACCCGACGGCGCCGGCCACCGCGAAGACCAGCCCGACGAACTGCGCGAACATCAGCGGCGCCACCGGCTCCTTCTCGCTCACGGATCCCAGCCGCGGGGCCACGAGCCGAGCGAAGATCAGGCCGTAGGGATATGAACGCGGCCCCCGCCATGCCCCGACGGCGAACACCGCCGCCTGCAGGCCCAGCACGACCGCCGAGGCCACCGGACTCACCGGCCACAGCAGCAGAGTTGCCACCAGCACGACGGTCGTGATCCAGGCGGCGAACCGCGGCCCGCGCACGTCCACCTGGTCAGATGTCCGGCTTCGTGTTGTCGACATATCTGTCGTTGGCATTCGTGCGCTCCTGTTGCGGTCATGGGCTGGACTGGGCTGGGAAGGACCACAGGGGTCGCTCCCGAGTGCGGCGCGAAGAAGGGCGCGGCTACTCAGCAGCTGCGACAACAACAGCAAGAACCCGCAACGCGGCACAGATCGACTGCGCGGCGCTTGGTGAGCATCGGCTCGAGGCGGGCGGACACGCCGGACAGCTTACCAATCGACACGGTGATCAAGCCAACAGCGGTTCCAGAGCCGAGCGCAGGTCAGCGGCCTTGGGGACACCGTGAGTCCGATAGCGGGGCCGACCGTCCCTGTCGAACAGGATGGTGGTGGGAAGCGAGAGCACCGAAAGACGCCGCGCCGCCTCCGGGTTGGCGTCGATGTCGATCTCGATGTGGGCGACCGCGGGTAGCTCGGCACAGACCGCGTCGACCACCGTGCGCACCGCAGCGCACGGCCCGCACCACTCGGCAGAGAAGTGCACGACCGTCGGTCCGGTCGTCGACAGCCCGAGGTCGCTGGTGTCGACGTTGGCCGCGTCCTCACTCGCCGCGCGCAAGCCCGCTCGAAGCGTGAGCAGCCGCCCGATCACGAAAGCCACGCCGAGCGCCGCGATGAGCACGGTGATCGCCAAGACCCAGGAAGAGTTCATGACAGATGGAACTCGGTGAGCGCGACGGATACTCCCTCGGCGATGCCCTCGATGATGATGTCCGAGCCTCGGGCACCCTGCGCGGTCGGCGCCAGCGCGAACGGCAACTTCTGTCCGGGCAGGCTCGCGGTGAACGCGGCCAGCACGGCGTCCTCCTTGTCGTCGGGCACCTCCTGATCGGCCGTGCCGGGGCCGGTCAGCACGCCGGTGGCCGTCATCACCAACGTCGTCTGGTCCGGTCCGGCGACCTCGAGGTCCACCGCGATGCTCACCCTCTCGTGGAAGTCGGCTTTCGTCGGCGTTCCCGTGAACACCACGCCCTTGTTACTGGAGATACCCGATTCGGTGGTGCCGCCCGTGGCGTCGTTGCTCTCTCCCGTCGGCGCCTCGACCAGCAGATCCGGGATGTCCATGAACCGGCCCAGATGCGTCGAGTCGATGATGATGCGGCTCTCGGCCTTGCCGACCCGCAGCGTGGCGTCGGGTTCGACGAGCCACGAATCGCCCGGCAGATCGATGTCGTGCAGCGTCGCCTCCAACGACGCCTTGCCGACCACCCGGTTGCCGACGCCGTTCGCCCTGATCTCGACCTCGTCGTAATGACGGTCGGCCGCCTGGGTGGTGAACGGGAACCCGAGGATCGCCACCGACGGGTCGTGTTGCAGGTCAGCGGCGGTGCGCACGCTTCTGGCCAGCCGATATTCGGCGTAGATCGCCGCTCCGAAATCGGCTCCGACGGCGCACAGGGCGACCGCCAGCACCGTCGCCAACACCCCGAGCACCAGCTTGCGCACCCGCACATTCTGGCCCACGGCGGGCTCAACGCTTCGTTCGACGCAGCTGAAGAGCGGGTTGCACGCTATCGTTAGAAAACCATCGCCCCGGTAACGGGCGCATGTCGAGCATGAATCTGGGAAGTCACCGACCGACAAAGATGTCCAGGCGAGGTCCCTATGGCTGTTGGAGGGCCAGTTGGATCTACTGCTATTGACAGTCGACCCACACCCTGAGGCGGTGCTGCCGTCGCTGTCGCTTCTCGCTCACACGGTGCGCACCGCGCCGACCGAGGTGTCGTCGCTTCTGGAGGCGGGCAGCGCCGACGTCGCGATCGTCGACGCACGTACCGACCTCGCCGCGGCTCGCGGGTTGTGCAGGCTCCTGGGCACGACCGGCACCTCGGTGCCGGTGGTGGCCGTCGTCAACGAAGGCGGTCTGGTGGCCGTCAACGTCGAGTGGGGTCTTGACGAGATCCTGCTGCCCAGCACCGGGCCCGCCGAGATCGATGCGCGGCTGCGGCTGCTCGTCGGACGCCGCGGCGGAGTGGCCAACCAGGAGAACGTCGGCAAGATCAGCCTCGGCGAACTGGTGATCGACGAGGGCACCTACACCGCCCGCCTTCGCGGTCGCCCCCTCGACCTGACCTACAAGGAATTCGAGCTGCTCAAGTACCTGGCCCAGCACGCCGGCCGGGTCTTCACCCGCGCGCAGCTGTTGCAGGAGGTCTGGGGTTACGACTTCTTCGGCGGCACCCGCACGGTGGATGTGCACGTGCGACGGTTGCGCGCCAAGCTCGGTCCCGAGTACGAATCGCTGATCGGCACGGTGCGCAACGTCGGCTACAAGGCGGTCCGACCGGCTCGCGGGCGCGCGTCCGCCCCCGAAGCCGCGGTCCCCGACGACATCGACGGCGTGGACCTCGAGACGCCGGACGGTATCGCCGAAGCGTTGGCCGACCCGCTGCGAAGCCCGTGACGGAACTTCTCTGGCGCACCGAACTCTCCGGCGACGAGCAGCGTCGCATCCATGAACTGATCGAGGCCGCCACCTCCGCGGACGGCGTCGCCCCGGTCGGCGAGCAGGTGCTGCGGGAACTGCCGCACGACCGCACCCGCCACCTGGTGGCCCGCGACGACGAGGACATCGTCGGCTATCTGAACCTCGCCGGGGACGATGAGTCGGTGATGGCCGAAGCGGTCGTGCACCCGCGCTCGCGACGTCGCGGGATCGGCGCGGCGCTGGTGCGGGCGGGCCTCGCCGAGGGCGGCGACGACGCCCGCGTGTGGGCGCACGGCAACCTGGAGGCGGCACGCGCGACCGCCGCCTCGCTCGGGCTGACGGTGGTGCGCGAACTCCTGCAGATGCGGCGTCCGCTGACCGATCTGCCTCCGACACCGACACCCGACGGTGTCCGCATCACCACCTACTCAGGCCCGGCAGACGACGCCGCGTTGCTGCGCGTCAACAACGCGGCCTTCGTCTGGCATCCCGAGCAGGGTGGATGGACCGAGGCGGACATCGACGAGCGCCGTGGCGAACCGTGGTTCGACCCCGACGGTTTGTTCCTGGCCGTCGATGAGGACACCGATGAGTTGCTCGGATTTCACTGGACGAAAATCCACGACGCCGACCTCGGCGAGGTCTATGTCGTCGGCGTCGATCCAGCGGCCCAGGGTCGCGGCCTCGGCGCAGTGCTGACCCTGACCGGTCTCCATCACCTCGCCGAGCGACTGTCGGGGAGTGCGGATTCCGCCGTGATGCTTTACGTGGAAGCAGATAACTCCGCGGCGGTGAACACCTACCGAAGGCTCGGCTTCACGGTGTTCTCCGTCGATGCCGCTTATGCGCAGCGTGCCGACCGCTAGCTGGGAAAGCACGGCCAACTAACTGAACGTGTTCACCGCCCGTTCACCTGTCATCCGCGATTCGTCCACCGGCGCCGCATACGTTGCCAGGGAGTTCAAGCCGTCCGATTCGAAAGTGGGATTCGTGAAGTTCAACCTTGGCAAGACCACCTGCAGCCCGCTGCTGACCACGTTCTCGGTGGCCGCGATCGTGGCGTTGACCTTGTCGGCGTGTGGCAGCGACAACAACGCCGGGACCACTGCGACCACGGGCGGTGACGGGGCGGCGTCATCGGTCGAGTGCGGCGGCAAGAACTCCGTCACGGCCGAAGGTTCGACGGCTCAACAGAACGCGATCGCCGAGTTCAACAAGGTCTGGGGCCAGCACTGCCCGGGTAAGAACCTGTCGTACAACCCCACCGGATCCGGCGCCGGACGCGAGCAGTTCATCGCCGGTCAGGTCGATTTCGCGGGATCGGATTCGGCTCTGTCGGGCGATCAGGTCCAGCAGGCCGCGCAGCGCTGCGACGGCAACCCGGCATGGAACCTTCCGCTGGTCTTCGGCCCAGTCGCGTTGGCCTACAACATCGAAGGCGTCGACAAGCTGATTCTCAACGCCGACCTGCTCGCGAAGATCTTCCAGGGACAGATCACCAAGTGGAACGATCCCGCGATCGCTGCGCTCAACGACGGAACCAACCTGCCAGACAGCGACATCACGCCGATCTACCGGTCGGACTCCTCGGGCACCACCGACAACTTCCAGAAGTACCTCGCCACCGCCGCCCCCCAGAGTTGGACCAAGGGTGCTGGCAGCGAGTTCCAGGGCGGTGCCGGCGAAGGCGCCCAGAAGTCGGCAGGCGTCGTGCAGGCCGTGCAGGCGACCGGCGGATCGATCGGCTACGTGGAGAAGGGCTTCGCCGAACAGGGTGGGGTGCCGTTCGCCCAAATCGACAGTGGCGCAGGCGCGGTCGAGCTGACCGATGAGTCTGCCAAGAAGGCGATCGACGTTGCGACGTTCGTCGCGGAAGGCAACGACCTGACGCTCGACTTGAACTCGTTGTACGGGACGAAGGAGCCCGGCGCCTACCCCTTGGTGCTCGCCACGTACGAGATCGTCTGCTCGAAGGGCTACGACCCCGAAACCGCTGCGGCGGTCAAGTCGTTCCTGACGATCTCGGCGAACGACGGTCAGCAGAACCTTTCGCCCGCGGGCTATGTGCCGCTGCCGGACCGCTTCAAACAACGACTCCTGACATCCATCGACGCGATTGCCTAGTTTCGTGGCGCACGGCCGAGGATACGGTGAGGATGGGTCCTGGGACCGATGACCGATAGGCTCGAGGTGACAATCCCCAATCCGTCCGACGCGGGATCGGGTGAAGCGCTCGCTTCACCCTTTCCCGAGCCGACCCCGATAAGCAGCAACCCGTCGAGGAACGCCAAAGAGCGTGTCGGCGACCGGATCTTCCGCGGGCTGGCGGAGGGCTCGGGCGCCTTCATCGTCGCACTGATCGCGGCCATCGGGGCGTTCCTGCTGTGGCGGGCGATCCCGGCGTTGGCGCGCAACGAGGAGAACTTCTTCCTCTACGGCGGCACTTGGAAGACCACCGACACGTCGGCGATGCATTTCGGCATCCTCGATCTGCTACAGGTGACGGTATTCGTGTCGGTGTTCGCGCTCGTTCTGGCGATGCCTGTGGCCCTTGGCATCGCGATCTTTCTGACCCAGTACGCGCCGCGTCGGGTCGCGGGTCCGCTGGCGTACATGGTCGACCTGTTGGCCGCGGTGCCGTCGATCATCTACGGCGTGTGGGGGCTCTACGTCCTGGCCCCGGTGCTGAAGCCGGTTGCGTTGTGGCTGAACGAGAACGTCGGCTGGCTGTTCCTCTTCAAGACCGGGACGGCGTCGGTGGCAGGCGGCGGGACGATCTTCACGGCGGGAATCGTGCTGGCGGTGATGATCCTTCCGATCATCACCGCGGTCACGCGCGAGGTGTTCATCCAGACACCGCGGGGCCAGATCGAGGCGGCGCTGGCCCTGGGTGCCACCCGCTGGGAAGTGGTGCGCACGACCGTACTGCCGTTCGGCATGTCCGGTTACATCAGCGGGGCGATGCTCGGCCTCGGCCGTGCGCTGGGCGAGACCATCGCGCTGCTGATCATCCTGCGCGGAACACAGCAGGCGTTCGGGTGGTCGCTGTTTGACGGTGGCTACACCTTTGCGAGCCTGATCGCAGCCACCGCAAGCGAATTCAACGACCAGTACAAGGCGGGCGCCTATATCGCCGCCGGCCTGGTGCTGTTCGTGCTGACGTTCGTGGTGAACTCGCTGGCACGTGCGGCGGTCGCCGGGAAGGGTGCAAAGTGACGTCGACACTGGACCGGCCGGTCAAGGCGACCACCTTCCAAGGGGTGAGCCTTCGCCGCAAGATGACCAACAACGTCGCGACGATTCTGGTCACACTGAGCGTTCTGATCGCCCTGGTTCCCCTGCTGTGGGTGCTTTACTCGGTGGTCGTCAAGGGTTTCAACTCGCTGACCTCGCCGCAGTGGTTCTGGCACTCACAAGCGGGTATGACGGCGTTCCAGGCGGGCGGAGGGGCGTACCACGCCATCGTGGGCACGCTGCTGCAGGGTTTGGTGTGTGCAGCCATCTCCATTCCGATCGGTGTGTTTGTCGGGATTTATCTCGTCGAGTACGGCGGCGGAACACGATTCGGCAAGGTGACCACGTTCATGGTCGACATCCTCACCGGCGTACCGTCGATCGTCGCAGCGCTGTTCATCTACGCACTGTGGGTGGCGACGTTCGGCTTCCCGCGGTCCGGCTTCGCGGTGTCGCTGTCCCTGGTGCTGCTGATGATCCCGGTCATCGTGCGCGCGACCGAGGAGATGCTGCGTATCGTGCCGATGGACCTGCGTGAGGCTAGCTATGCCCTCGGCGTGCCGAAGTGGAAAACCATTGTCCGCATTGTGATTCCAACCGCACTATCCGGCATCGTCACGGGAGTCATGTTGGCGCTGGCGCGCGTCATGGGTGAGACCGCACCGCTGCTGGTCCTCGTCGGCTACTCGCAGGCGATGAACTTCGACATGTTCGACGGCTTCATGGGCTCGCTGCCCGGCATGATGTACGACCAGACCTCGGCGGGTGCGGGTGCGAATCCCGTCCCCACGGATCGGTTGTGGGGCGCCGCCCTGACCTTGATCCTGCTGATCGCCTTACTCAACGTCGGGGCGCGATTCCTCGCGAAGGTCTTCGCCCCCAAAAAGGTTTAGGAGATTTCGATGGCCAAGCGCTTAGATCTCAAGGACGTCAACATCTTCTACGGCGCGTTTCACGCCGTGGCCGATGTCTCGCTGGCGGTGCCGCCCCGCAACGTGACCGCCTTCATCGGCCCGTCGGGCTGCGGTAAATCCACTGTGCTGCGGACACTGAATCGCATGCACGAGGTCATCCCGGGTGCGCGCGTCGAGGGCTCGGTGCTGCTCGACGGTGAGAACATCTACGGCGCGGGAGTCGACCCGGTCGGTGTGCGCAAGACCATCGGCATGGTGTTCCAGCGGCCAAACCCCTTCCCCACCATGTCGATTCGCGACAACGTGGTCGCCGGACTCAAGCTTCAAGGCGTGCGCAACAAGAAGACACTGGACGAGGTGGCCGAGCGGTCGCTGCGCGGCGCCAACCTGTGGAACGAGGTCAAGGACCGGTTGGACAAGCCCGGCGGCGGACTGTCCGGTGGGCAGCAGCAGCGGCTGTGCATCGCTCGCGCGATCGCCGTTGAGCCTGACGTGCTGCTGATGGACGAGCCGTGCTCGGCACTCGACCCGATCTCGACGCTGGCGATCGAGGATCTGATCGCCACGCTCAAGCAGGAGTTCACGATCGTCATCGTCACGCACAACATGCAACAGGCGGCACGGGTGAGCGATCAGACCGCGTTCTTCAACCTCGAGGCCACAGGTAAGCCCGGCCGGCTCATCGAGATCGACGACACCGAGAAGATCTTCTCGAACCCGTCCCAGAAGGCGACCGAGGACTACATCTCAGGGCGCTTCGGCTGAGCCGCCCGAACGCCCGCGTCACCGCGACGCGGGCATATCCACTTCGGTGGGGTGCTTACCGGTGACCTGGAAGATCACCCGCCGGGCGACTTCGACGGCGTGGTCGGCGAACCGCTCGTAGAAGCGACCGAGCAGGGTCACATCCACTGCGGCCGCCACGCCGTGCTTCCACTCCCGATCCATCAACACCGTGAACAAGTGGCGGTGCAGGTCGTCCATCGCATCGTCTTCTTCTCCGATGCGCGCGGCCTTCTCGGGGTCGCGGGTCACCAGGACCTCCTGGGCGCTGTTGCCCAATTCCACCGCGAGACGGCCCATCTCGGCGAAGTATCCGTTCACCTCTTCGGGCAGCGCATGCTGGGGGTGGCGGCGACGGGCGATCTTGGCGACGTGCAGCGCGAGGGCACCCATACGGTCCACGTCGGCGACGATCTGGATCGAACCGACGATGGCCCGAAGGTCGCCCGCCACCGGCGCCTGCAAGGCGAGCAGCACGAACGCCGACTCCTCGGCCCGTGCGCTCATCTGGGCGATCTGTTCGTGGTCGGTGATGACCTGTTCGGCCAGCACGAGATCGGCTTGCAGCAGGGCCTGGGTGGCGCGCTCCATCGCCGCGCCCGCCAGCCCGCACATCTCTCCGAGCTGGGTGGTCAGAGCCTCCAACTGCTCGTGATACGCAGTACGCATGTCTCCACCCTACGGGCATCGCGACCGAAACGGCATGAAGCGAGCGGTGAACGAAAGGTGAACCCCACCTGCTGAAACGCCGTGACCGGCGCGATTACTCGCAGCTGGTGTCGGCTGCGTTCGTGACCGCGAGATCCTCCGGGAGCTGCGTCGGGGTGCTCTTGGACCCGCGAACGACGTGCACCTGGACCGGGGAGCCGCTCGGTGACGGCGGGGTGACGGTGTGGAAGTCGCTGCCCAACACCACGCGCACGGTGTCACCCATCCCCGTCGTTCGCTCCACCTTGGCGTTGGCGAAGGAGGACGCCACCGTGGCCGCCGCCTCTTCGTTGCCCGGTGAGAAGAACACCGTCGTCGAATCCAGCGGACCCGGGTAGTCGTCGGGGGAGGTGACGTTGAAACCGTGGGTCTGCAGTTCGCTCGCCGCCGTCGCGGCGAGACCGTTCTCCCCGGTGGAGTTCGATACCTGGACCGTGATGTCGGCCGGATCGGTGGTGATCGCGTCCACGAGCTCACCCGACGGCGCGGCGTCATGGGTCGGCGCGGCCGACTCGGGCTGGGCGCGGGTCGACGACTCGGGCGTCCCGGGCACCGGGGTGTTGTCGGCGTTCTTCTCCTCAGGCAGCGGATCGTCGTTGATGATCGCGTCGAAGATCGCCCGGGTGTCCTCCTCCCGCAGGTGCTCGTTGCCGTACTCGTCCATGTAGCCCGTCGTCGGCACAGTCAAGAACGTGATCCGGCCGGCGGCGATGCCCTGGATCGACTGGCCGAGCGTCACGAGGTCCTTGGTGTCCATGTTGTCGACATAGCTGTCGTTGATGAACATGTTGACCACGTTGTTGAGCTTGGACAGCGAGAAGAACACCTCTTTGGAGATCATCGAGCGCATCAGCGACGACAAGAACAGCTGCTGGCGTTTGATCCGCCCATAGTCGCCATTGGTCTCGGTGGTCACCTGGCGGGCGCGCACGTACTGAAGAGCCGTGTGTCCGTCGACCATCTGCCGACCCGCGTGGGGAAGCACCGTTCCGAGCTCGTAGTCTTCGAGCGGCGTGGTGCTACACACCTCGACTCCACCGAGGGCGTCCACCATCTTCGAGAACCCCGCGAAATCGACTGCCATGAAACGGTTTATCGAAAGGCCGGACATCTTCTGGATGACCTTGACCAGGCACTTGGGGCCGCCGACGGCGTACGCCGAGTTCAGCTTGTACTCGGTGTAGACCTCCTCGGCGCCGTACATCGGCGACTCGGAGTCGGTGATCGGACCGTAGTTGCCGGTCTTGGGATCCCACGGCTCGCACTTCATCGGCTCGATCGCGAGGTCCCGCGGAAACGACACCGCCACAACACGTTCCCGGTTCGCCGGAATGTTCACCAGCATGACGGTGTCCGAGCGCGCGCCCGCGGCGTCCTCGGTGGTGCCCGCGCCCATGTCGCTGTTCTCGCCGAGCCGGCTATCGACACCGACGATCAGGAAGTTCTCGTCACCGAATTGCGCGTTGGGGTCCAGGATGTCGCGAGAATCGGGGTCCAGCGCGGAGATCCGGTTCATCATGTTGTTCTTCGCCGACTGCCACTGCCATGCCCCGCCGGTCATCGCGAGTGCGAGCACGGCGATCAGCGCGGCGATCGCGCGTCCGGCGATGAGCGTGCGGCGCCGACGCTTGCGGGGCTTCGCCGGCCTGCCGGCGGTGGCCGCATGCGCCGCGGGCACCCGGCTGGGCCTGCGAATGAGAGCGAGGTCGGGCAGCTCCGCACCGGCGCGGACGACTGGCAGGATCTCCGTGTCGCAGTCGTTGTCCTCGCTGGAAGCGGACGGCTCCGATTCGTACAGTCCGGCTGGTTCGCCGGGGTCATCCGGTGAGTCCGGCCCCGCCGGTGCGTCGGGCACCGCCGCGATGATCTCGGTGGGCGGTGCCGGCGGCTCGGGAGGCTCTGGTGCGCGGCGGCGCCGACGCCGCAGTTCGGGGGGCACCGCGCCGTCACCGGACAACTTGGCGATGAGGTCGGCGACGGTCACGCCGTCGGTGTGGTTACCCGTGGACTCGGGTTCGGCAGCTTCGGCCTCCGACGGCTCCTGCCGGCGAGGAAGGTCCGCACGCTCCCAGGGCGCAGCGCCCGGCGCGGGCCGTTGGCTGCGGGTGAGCCACCGGTTGTCACCGTCGGTGGGGTCGGGAGGGCCAGGAGTGGCGTTATCGCCGTCACTCATGTCCTACCGGCCTCCGACTCTCGACATGTGCAGCTCAGGGGCGAACACGGCACCGCGCGCCATTGCAACGGCACTTGGGTGACTCCGCGACGGGAGCGCATTACGAACGAGACTCATATCGTACTGAGACATCCTGAGAGATGTGATGTCAGAGTCGTCTCAGGACGGAGACGACTGGGAGACGGCTACCCACCGGAGTGCATGACCTCGGCACCGGCGGGCACCGTGCAGTCGTCGGGATCGGCCAGCCAGCCCTCGGGCAATGCCACCGAGGCAGCAGAACCCTGGCGGCCGCGTGGACCGGTTGCGGCGTCGGGGAATGGCACGTCGGCATCGAGCCTACTGAGCAGTTCCTCGAGCTCGGAAAGGGATTTGACCAGCGCCAACGCCCGTCGCAGGTCGGCGCCGGCGGGGAATCCGTGCAGGTACCAGGCGACATGCTTGCGGATGTCGCGCATGCCCTTGTCCTCACCGAAATGGGCTGCCAACAATTCACCGTGACGCACGATGATCGACGCCACCTCGCCGAGCGTGGGCGGTGGGGGTGCGGGACGCCCCGTGAACGCGGCCGACAGTTCGGCGAACAACCAGGGCCTGCCCAGACAGCCGCGACCGATCACCACACCGTCACATCCGGTGGCCGACATCATCGCCAGCGCGTCGGAGGCTTCGAAGATGTCGCCGTTGCCCAGCACGGGTACGCCCGTGACGTGCGCTTTGAGCGCCGCGATCTGATCCCAGTCCGCCTTGCCGGAGTAGCGCTGAGCCGCGGTCCGCGCGTGCAGGGCCACCGCTGCGGCGCCCTCCTCGGCGGCGATCCTGCCGGCGTCCAGATGGGTGCGGTGCCCGTCGTCGATCCCGATGCGGAACTTCACCGTCACGGGGACCTCGGTGCCCTCGGTCGCGCGGACCGCCGCGGCGACGATCTGCCCGAACAGCCTGCGCTTGTACGGCAGGGCAGCACCCCCGCCGCGCCGGGTGACCTTGGGCACCGGGCAGCCGAAGTTCATGTCGATGTGGTCGGCCAGACCTTCGTCGACGATCATCTTCGCCGCGGCGTAGGTGTTCTGAGGATCGACCGAGTACAGCTGCAGCGAACGCGGGGTCTCGTCGGGCGCGAACGTCACCATGTGCATGGTTCCCGGATGCCGCTCGACCAGAGCTCGCGCTGTGACCATCTCGCACACGTACAAGCCGCTGACCGTGCCCGCTTTGGCCAGCTCGAGTTCGCGGCACAGGGTGCGGAACGCGACGTTGGTCACACCGGCCATCGGCGCCAGTACGACCGGGCTGCGGAGCCCTATCGGGCCGATCAGCAGTTCGCGCTCGTCGGCCAGGACCGTCATGAGGGCGAGGCGGCCAGAACCTTCTTCGCGGAGAGCTTCTCGGCCTTGCGCGCCTCGCGCTCGAGGCGACGCTGCTTGGATTCCTCGAACTTCTGCGAGGCCTCCTCCAGCTCCTCGACCAGCACACCGAGGTCGTCGCGCATGCGCGCGGCCTCACCGGTGAAGTCTTCGCGTTCGAAGATCCGCCACTTCTTGAGCACCGGCATCACCACATCGTCGAGGTGGATACGCGGATCGTAGACACCGCCGACGGCGATGATGACGGCCTTGCGGCGGAACTCGGGAACCGTGTAACCGGGCATCTTGAAGTTGCGCAGCACGCGGTGAAGACAGTGCATCGCCTGGTCGGGCGCGATGTCGAAGCCGGCTTCGGAGACGTCCCGGTAGAAGATCATGTGCAGGTTCTCATCGGCCGACACCCGAGCCAGCAGCTGGTCAGCCACGGTCTCGTTGCACGCCTTGCCGGTGTTGCGGTGCGAGACGCGGGTCGCCAACTCCTGGAAGGTCACGTAGATGACCGAGTCGAAGAGGCTCTCCGCGAAGAGGTCGCCCTGCTGGTTCTGGCCCGGGGAGAAGCCTCGGGTGACCTGCTCGACGCGCAGCTGTTCCAGCTGCACGGGGTCGACCGACCGGGTGACGACGAGGTAGTCGCGCAGTGCGATGCCGTGCCGGTTCTCCTCGGCGGTCCACCGGTTGACCCACTGGCCCCATGCGCCGTCCATGCCCATGTTCATCGCGATCTCGCGGTGATACGACGGCAGGTTGTCCTCGGTCAGCAGGTTCTGGATCATCGCCACCTGGGCGACTTCCGACAGTTGCGACTGCTCGGGGTCCCAATCCTGGCCGCCAAGTGCGTAGTAGTTCTTGCCGTCCGACCACGGGATGTAGTCGTGCGGATTCCAGTCCTTGCGCATCGACAAGTGCCGGTTCAGGTACTTCTCGACGACAGGTTCGAGCTCATGCAGCAGATGTAGGTCAGTCAAATTCTCGTGCATTGATCCTTACTCCTTCTCGCGTGCGAGAGCCCCACCCATTAGATATCTGTACCCGTTGGTTGCACTCAATATATCTGTGTCCCCCGGTGACATCAAGTTCCGCGCAACAGTGTCACAACCGCCTCATGAGACGCATCCGTCGATGTAGTATCCCCGTCGGGCAAACACTTACGCCCTGAATTCGGCATCACCGGAGACACGGAGGACGGGCGTTGCTCAAGTTGCGGCATCTGTGGGCAGGCGCGGCCGTCGCCGCGGTAGCGGCGGGTACCGCGCTCATGGGAGCGGGCCAGGCCGCCGCGGTGCCCGACGTCGTCGACCGCCCCTATAAGGACGCCAAGAAGATCATCCAGCAGTACGGCGGCAACGCCGTGGTCGCAACGCGGGTCGGGAGCAGCGCCGACGAAGGCAACTGCCTGGTGACGAACGCGTGGGATGCCGCTGTTCGCCGCCCGAACTCGCGGGGGCGCCCGGTCTCCAACAGCGATGTCATGGTGGCCCTGAACTGCAATGCCGCGGTCGCCGCGCCCGGCGCGCCGGGCAACTCCGCGATGAGCCCCGTCGGCCGCGACGCCAAGGCCGCGCAGCAACGTCAGCAGGCGAAAGCCGCGCGCGAGGCGGCGATGTTGGAAGAGCAGGAACTGGCCGCACCCGTCACGCCGGACAACTGAGTTCTCGCCCGTCCGACCTCCACAACCGGCGCTTGCTCCGGTGGCGGTGTATACCGAACCGCAATAGACTGCCACCAGCTTTTACACGGCGGTCATCGCCTGGACACGGAGGTTGGGGCACGTGAAGAAGATCCTCTCCATCGGCTTCATGTCGGCGATGAGCCTTGCGGCGTCGGCTGTCGTCTTGGGTTCGGGTGTTGCCTCGGCCGCTCCCAGCGTCGTGGGCATGAAGTATTCCGACGCTCAGGAACAGATCGAGAACGCCGGCGGGACGGCAGTGGTCGCCTCCCGGGTCGGCGACAAGCTCGACCTCGGCGATTGCATCGTCACCAACATCTGGGACTCATCGTTCCTGCGGATCAGCGAGGCCGACTCGAACGAAATGTCTGTCGCGCTGAACTGCGCCGGCGAATACGCGACCGCCACCAATCCCGGTGCCTCCGTTGCCAATCCGCTCGGGCGAGCGGCCAAGTCCAAGGCCGAGCAGGAAGCTGCCAAGCAGGAACTGAGCGAGCTGGAATCGCCCGTCACGCCAGACAATTAACGCACTCTTCATAGTCCGCAACGGTTTTCACCCGCCGTCAACCTCGACGCATCGCTACGTTCACACCGCCCCGTGAGGGTGGCGTGGAATCCACGCCCCGGGGTAGACGGCTGCGCGTCAGCGCCGCCCCGGAGCACACTCAGGGAGGCGAGCAGACGATGCGAATGCGAATGTTGGGGATCGGCGCGGTCGGCGCCGCGATGTCGGCGATGGCGCTGTTCGGCACGGCGATGGCAGCAGCCGCACCGGACGTCGTGGGCCAGACCTACTCCGACGCGGTCTCGGCGATCGAGGAGGAGGGCAGCACGGCGGTCGTCGCCGCCCGCGTGGGGGACAAACTCGATCAAGGCGACTGCATCGTCACCAACGCCTGGGACGCGTCGTTTCTTCGCATCGACGCTTCAGGCAGCCAGGTTCACCTCGCGCTGAACTGTGCGGGAGGTTATGCGACGGCGACGAATCCCGGTGCGTCGGTTGCCAATCCGCTCGGTCGGGAGGCCAAGTCCAAGGCCGAAGAGGAAGCCGCCAACGAGGAGCAGGAAGAGCTGGAAGCACCGGTCACGCCCGACGAGTAGGCCGGTCTAGTAGCTCGACACCCGGCCGAGCAGCATCTCGACGCAGTAGTCGATGAAGTGCTCTCGCGTGGCGGCCAGCCTGCCGTTGAGGTAGGCGGTGAACAGCGCGGTCAGGGCCCCGATCAGCCCGGTGGCGGTCATCGCCGCGCGTTCGGGATCGGTGATGCGGGTGAGTTTGCGCTGCAGTAGCTCGATGAAGCTCGGCATCCACTCGGCGCCCGACCGCGTCAGCACCGGTTCGCTGGCCGGCGCGAGCAGCAGCACCCGGCCCCGGGTCGGGTCGTCGACCATCAAGGCGACGAACCGCTCGACGGCGTCGCGCGGGGTTTCGGCCGAGGTCAAAGTGGACATGGCTTTGGCGCAGACGTCGTCGTACACGGCGCGGACGAATTCGTCGCGGTCGGTGAAACTTTCGTAGAAGTAGCGCTCGGTCAACCCGGCCGCCCGGCATACGGCGCGGACAGTGAGGGACGAGCCCTCGGCGGCACCGAGAAGCTCCACTCCCGCGGCGATGAGTTCGTCGCGGCGAAGCACCTGACGGTCCTGCAACGGCACGCCCGACCATCGGCCCCGTCTTTGACCCGAAGGCACATCCCTCCTAAGCTCGCTATGACAACGCCCGTAGTCAGAAATCCTGCTACCTCCGGACGGAAGTACACCAGTGACTCAAGATACGTCTGAAACGTGCCCCGTGTCCCGGGAGCGCCACCCCTCGGGAGGGCAGGACGACGCTTTCTCGCTGGCTGCGGGCTGTCCGGTGACCTCCGGCGGCTACGACGCACCGCCGCTGCCGCTGGGCCCCGACTCGCTGACGTGGCGGTACTTCGGTCAGTGGACCGGCCTGTTCCAGGGCACCTGGGCGGGCTCGATGCAGAACATGCACCCGCAGTTGGGCGCCGCGGTGCAGGAGCACTCGATCTTCTTCCTGGAGCGGATTCCGCGGCTGCTGCGTTCGATCTACCCCATCGGCGGCGTGGTGTTCGACGGTGATCGCGCACCGAAGACGGGCGCGGAGGTCCGCGACTACCACATCGGCATCAAGGGCACCGACGAGCGCGGCCGACGGTACAGCGCGCTCAACCCCGACGTCTTCTACTGGGCGCACGCGACGTTCTTCAAGTCGACCCTGCTGGCCGCCGAGAAGTTCGGTGGCGGGCTGACCGAGGACCAGACGCGGCAATTGTTCGACGAACACATCACCTGGTACCGGATGTACGGGATGAGCATGCGGCCCGTGCCCAAGACGTGGGAAGAATTCCAGGAGTACTGGGATCACATGTGCAACAACGTCTTGGAGAACAACTGGGCCGCCCGCGAGGTGATGGATCTCTCGACGATGCCCAAACACCCTTCGCTGGAGTGGGTTCCGGATCCCTTGTGGCGGCTGAACCTTAAAGTGATGCAGCGCTTTCTGACGTTCATGACCGTCGCCCTCTACGATCCGCCGGTTCGGGAGTTGATGGGTTACACCTGGTCGCCTCGACAGGAGTGGTTGCACCGGCGCTTCTGCGATGTCGTGACGCTGGCGACCAAGGTGTTGCCCAAGCGCTGGCTGATGCATCCGCGCAAGCGCTCGGCGATGGATCGCGCCGCGGGTCGGCTGCCTGCAGACGCGCCGCTGGTCGAGACGCCGGCGCGCAACCTCCCGCCGGTCGAGTACCGCGGTCAGCCGCAGTTCTATTGCCCGCAGGTCTGATTCGGCCGCTGTGAGCGCGGGGCGCACTTTCGGTCAGGCAGTTCGGTCACGTCGCCGCCGAGCCGTTACCCGTCGATGGCAGTTGGCGCAGCGAACTTCACACTTCGCGATCTCGTCTTGTATGGCGGCGAGATTCCAACCGCCGCGCGCCATGGATCCGACGTCGCGAAGTTTGTTTCCTGTCACGTGGTCGAACTCGAGCACCACGACGTCATCCTCGCCGCAGTCAGAGCATGGGTGGGTCAGCAAATACTGCAGAACGTATGCCTTGGCGCCTGCGATCGCCTTCTGTTTGCCTTCGCGACGTGACGAATTCTTCTCCGGTGTTCGCCGGTAGTACGCCCGGTTGTATTCGCGTCGGCAGCCGGGACAGTACGTGCCCCTGAATGCGGGGCGATCCTGGCGGCAGCGCGGACAGCGACTGGATGTCACGCTGCGTTTCTACCGTCGGTGTCCGACAGCTGTGCCCCCACCAGGGCTCGAACCTGGGACCTGCGGATTAAAAGTCCGTAGCTCTACCAACTGAGCTATAGGGGCGCGATGGACAGGATACTGGGTGACCCGCGTCGGCCTCGTTTGAGGATTCGGGTGCCGATAACCTAAGCTATCGAAGCTCCCAACGTCATCGCGTTGCGAGTACCCCGGAGAGATTCGGCTGGGCCCCCTTCGTCTAGCGGCCTAGGACGCCGCCCTTTCAAGGCGGTAGCGCGGGTTCGAATCCCGTAGGGGGTACGCGCAGCGACCCGTACGATGGGACGCAAGCAAGGCCCTGTGGCGCAGTTGGTTAGCGCGCCGCCCTGTCACGGCGGAGGTCGCGGGTTCGAGTCCCGTCAGGGTCGCCATTGCGGCGAGGCATCTGTGGGTTACGCCCGAGCGGTGCCTTCCGGGCCAGGTAGCTCAGTTGGTACGAGCGTCCGCCTGAAAAGCGGAAGGTCGCCGGTTCGATCCCGGCCCTGGCCACCACAATCTCGTCGGTTCCGCCGCACTACGCGCTCCCGGAGGCTGCGGCTTCTCGAACCCGCCGACTCATCCGTTCGCTGTCACACCCGTTGTGGACGGCGTGAGTTCAATATGGTTCCCGAATGGACTGAAGCGCCCTTGTCATACGCGGTACCAACGCGTACCGTATCGGTACCTTCGTGTACCACCAGAGCAGGGAGTCGCCATGAGCAAGCAGCGTAGGACGATCAGCGGTCGGACCGCGGTCATCACCGGCGCGGCATCCGGCATCGGACGCGCACTGGCGCAGCGGCTCTCGTCGTACAGCTGCCCGGTGGCCATCGCCGATGTCAACGAACAGGGGCTCAAGGAGACCGAGGCGTCGCTGCGTGGCCCGGCACTGCTGAGGGTCCTGGATGTGAGCCACGCCGAGGCGCAACGCGACTTCGCCGCCGAGGTGCGCGCGTGGGCGCCCCGGCCGATCGGGGCGGTGTTCAACAACGCCGGTGTCGCGCTGGGCTCCACGGTGCTCGACGCCGTCATTGTCGACGACGACTGGTTGTGGAACATCAACTTTCACGGCGTGGTGAACGGCACCAGGGCGTTTCTGCCCATCCTGGTCGAGCAGGACGAGGGCGTGATCGTCAATACCTCGAGCGTCTTCGGTTTGGTCGGCATGCCGGGCCAAAGCGCCTACTGTTCAGCGAAATTCGCGGTCCGCGGATTCACAGATTCGCTGCGCCAGGAGCTGCGGGGGACCGGCGTGTCGGCCGTCAACGTGCACCCCGGAGGTGTGAACACCAATATCGTGCGCAACGGCCGGTTCCGCGAAGAGCCGGGCGGACCCACCAAGGACCAGGTGGTCGAGGAGTTCGCGGCGATGACCCGAACCCAGCCCGACAAGGCGGCGGAGATCATCCACCGCGGCGTGGAGGCGGGTAAGGCCCGAATCCTCGTCGGGCCCGACTCCTACATGTTCGACGCCCTGGCCCGGATCGCACCGACGCGCTACTTCGACGTGCTCGAGCGCGTGCAGGCATCGCTGCGCAAGCGCGCCGCGAGGTAGCTACGCGGTCTCCTTCGCGAACTGCAGAAGTCCCGGATCGTGCGAGCACAGCAGAAGCAGATCGGGTTCGCGGCGTCGGTACAGCTCAGTCAGCCGAGCGTGGTTGTCGCGCACCTGTTTACGGTCGAACGCCGCGACCTTCTCGAACGCGCTGAGCACCGGTGCGATCCGCGGCGGGCCGCCGATCGTGTCGGGATGGTAGAAGGCGTCCCCACAGTGCAGAAGCCAGCGATGGCCCGCGTCGACGGCCACGCAGGCATGCCCGCGGGTGTGGCCGGGCAGCGACATCAGCACGATGCCCGGCGAGACTTCGGTCAGCTCCTTGGCCGCGGCGAACCCGCGCCATCTCTCGCCGGCGGGAGTGTGCTCGACGATCTTGGGACCGTGCTCCCACTGGGCCGATCGGAACCGGAAGCGTTCACCCCGAGTCGGCGGGTGCATTGCTCCGATTACTTCCGCGGCGGTGCAGTGGATTTCGGCGTGGGGGAAGTCGGAGATTCCGCCGATGTGGTCGATGTCGAAATGCGTGACCACGATGTGGCGGACGTCTTCGGGGCGAAAGCCCAGCCGTTCGACCTGCCGCACGGCGGTCTCGTCGGGGTCGAAGAACGGCCGGAACAGGCGGCGGGTCGGACCTGTTCGGCGCGCCGGCTCCGCACAGTCGGCCAACCCGTATCCACTGTCGACGAGCACCAGCCCGTTGTCGGTCTCGACGAGAAGGACATGGCAGACCAGGACGGGGACGCCCCACGGATGCATCGATCCGCAGTTGAGATGGTGAACCTTCACGGGGCGGCTCCGGTGAGCAACTCGGTGCGGCCGATCTGTGTCACGAGGCTCGCGGAGTCGAAGTAGATCCGCTCGTTGACGATGCGGTCGTCCTCGAAGAAGAACACTGCGGCCACCGGCACGCGGAAGGCCATACCTGTCGGCGGCAGTCCGTAGAACTCGCCCAGATTTGTTCCCAGCAAATCGAATTCGACGATCACGGCGTCATCGGCGACGTGGAACCGGACGTTGTCGTGGCGCTGATCGGGGAACGCGGTGCGCGTGCTCCGGTAGTAGGCCATGACCTCGTCGTCGCCGTCGAAGACTTGGCCGGTGGCCATGATCTCGTAGTGGGGCCGTCCCCCGGACTCGTTCTTGAACGTCGCGAGGGTGGCGTCGAACTCCTTGGTGACCTCGGTGTCCATGTGCACACGGATCACCTCGAGTCGGCGTTGGCGCAGCGCGTCGGTGGTCATGAACGCACTGTACGACCGGGCGTTGTCAGGCCGGTGACGTGACCTCCGCGGCGATCGACTGATGCCGGTGCTGCCGCTCGATCGTCGCGAGATAGAACGCCCAGGCGAATGCCGAACTGGCGAACAGGATGAAGCCCAGATACAGCCAGGCGTGTTTGACGTCGCGTCTGCGGCCGTCGACGAGCAACCACGCGGGGAACAACAGCAGGCTCATGATCGTGTAGTCCTGGCTGGCGGAACTGGCGGCCGGGTTGTCGTAGCCGAGCGCGATGAACTCCGACCAGCTGCCCGGACCCCATACGAAGTTGTGCAGCCCACCTGCCGGCGCGTACTCGGCCACGAACTGGTTGTTGAAGTAGTAGCCGAGGATGACCGAGGCAATTCCGGCGACGTAGTAGAACAACTCGAGCTTGGTGACGCGCGGACCCGAGGCGTAGCGCGCGAAGATCGCAGGGTTCGCCTTGACGATGACGGCCAGCGTCGCGAACCCGAGGACAAGGTGAATGATCAACGAAACCATGATTGGAGTTTCTCACCACAAGGCGGAGTTTTGTCAATATTGACATAACTTGTTTCGGGTACTTTCAGCACATGCCCCGTCCGGCCCAGACCGCGCGCAGCGAGCGCACTCGCGAAGCGCTGCGGAAAGCGGCGGTCGTACGGTTCCTAGCTCAGGGAGTCGAGGACACGTCGGCCGAACAGATCGCGGCCGACGCCGGTGTCTCGTTGCGGACGTTCTATCGCCACTTCGCGTCCAAGCACGATCTGCTGTTCGCCGACTACGCCGGCCTGGACTGGTTCCGTTCGGCGCTGGCCGCCCGCGATCCCCAGGAGCCGATCGTCGAAGCGGTGCACAGCGCGATCATGGCCCGCCCGTATGACGACTGGGCTGTCGCGCAAACCGCCGCGCTGCGCGCGCAGGAGCTCGAACCCGGGCGGGTGGTGCGGCACATGCGTCAGGTGGAGGCCGACTTCGCCGAGGTGATCGCCGAACACCTCGCCGAGGCCCTTCCATCCGATGACAACACCGACGAGCGGATGCGGATCACGGTCACCGCCCGGTGCATCGCCGCCGCGGTGTTCGGCGCGATGGAGGTGTGGATGCTCGGTGATGAGCGCTCGCTTCCCGAGCTGTCCCGGCTCACCGGCGAGGCCCTTCGCGCGCTGGCCGAAGGCATCGCCGGATGACGTTTTGTCATTATTGACAAAACTTGGGACAGCTGTCAGCCTCAGCCCATGAGCGACTTCGACGCCATCGTCATCGGTGCCGGGCACAACGGGTTGACCGCGGCGACCGTGCTTCAGAAGGCCGGTGTGCGCACCCTCTGCCTGGACGCGAAGCTCTACGCCGGCGGCATGGCCTCCACGGTCGAATTGTTCGACGGGTTCAAGTTCGAGATCGCCGGCTCGGTCCAGATCCCGACCTCGGCGGTGGTCAGCCGCGAACTCGGACTCGACTCGCTGCCCACAGTCGACCTCGACGTGATGTCGGTGTCGCTGCGAGGCGTGGGTGACGAACCGTTGGTCTACTACACCGACCCGGTGAAGCTCCTGACCCACATCAACGAGGTGCACGGTGCAGAGGCCGTCAACGGCATGGCCGGGTTGATGGCGTGGTGTCAGGCTCCCACTCGGGCGTTGGGCCGGTTCGACGCGGGCCAGCCCCCGAAGTCACTCGACGAGATGTATGCCTGCGCGACAAACGAATTCGAGCGATCGACGATCACCGACCTGCTGTTCGGCTCGGTCACCGACGTGCTCGACCGCTACCTGCCGGACAAGGAGAAGAACGGTGCGTTGCGCGGCATGCTGTCGCTGCTGGCATGCAACACCACTTATCGGGGACCGGCCACGCCGGGCACGGCCGCCGCACTCGCCTACGGCTTCGCCGTCCCCGACGAGAACGCGCTACTGGTCAAGAAACTGCGAGGCGGCATCGGAGCCCTCACGTCGCATCTGTGCGAGGTGTTCACTGCCAACGGCGGAGAACTGCGGTTGCGAAGCAAGGTCGCGGAGGTCACCGTCGCCGACGGCAATGTCACCGGAGTTCGGCTCGAGGACGGCACAGCGCTGTCGGCCCCGATCGTCATCTCCGGCGTCGCTCCCGATCTGACGGTCAACGGCCTCGTCGACCCCAACGCGGTGCCCGCGGATGTGCGGGACCGCTTCTCACGGCTGGACCACCGGGGCAGCTATCTGCAGATGCACTTCGCGCTCGACGGCATTCCGGAGTTCGCGCCGCCCTACGAGCTGCTCAACGACCCCGCGATGCAGTCCAACATCGGAATCTTCAGCACCCCAGAGGAACTCCAACAACAGTGGGAGGACGCCAGGCGCGGAGTCGTGCCCGCGGACCCGGCGATCGCGTTGCAGATCCCGTCGGTGAACGACCCCGGGCTGGCACCTCCGGGCAAGCATGCGGCCTCGGCGTTCTCGCTGTGGTTCCCCATCCAGGAGGGCGAACACGGCTACGGCGAGATGAAAGTCGAAATGGGCCGGCGGGTGATCGACAAGATCACGCGGCTGGCCCCCAACTTCGAGAGCCTCATCCTCCGGCACACGACGTTCACGCCCAAACACATGGGCACCATGTTCGGCGCTCCCGGCGGGGACTACTGCCACGGGCTGATCCATCCCGACCAGATGGGGCCGAACCGACCGAGCCCCAAAGGCTATGTGGACCAACCGATTCCGATCGGCGGGCTGTACCTCGGCAGCGCCGGCTGCCACGGCGGCCCGGGCATCACGTTCGTCCCCGGCTACAACGCGGCCAAGCAGGCGCTGGCCGATATGCGCTGAGCCCGTTTCTCACCGGCCCGCACCGGGAATGCGGCGTGCATGGGAATCACGGTGGCCGTCACGGGGCCCACGGGGGAGATCGGCAAATCGGCAGTAGAAGCGCTCGAAAGCGTCGCGGCGGTCGACGAGATCATCGGAATGGCTCGTCGCCCCTTCGACCCGGCCGAGCACGGTTGGTCGAAGACGAGTTACCTCCAGGGCGACATCCTCGACCGCGAGGCTGTCGACGCGCTCGTCGGACGCGCCGACGTCGTAGTCCATCTGGCCTTCATCATCATGGGGTCACGGGAGGAAAGCGCCCGCATCAACCTGGCCGGCACCCGCAACGTCTTCGAGGCGACGGTGGCCGCCGAACGTCCGCAGCGGCTGGTGTACACGTCGTCGGTCGCCGCTTACGGCTATCACAGCGACAACCCGGTTCCGCTCACCGAAGACGTGCCGCCTCGGGGGTCACCCGAGCACTACTACTCCGAGCAGAAGGCCGAGTGCGAGGCGGCGCTCGCCGACATCGTCGGCGGCACATCGCTGGAGGTGTACGTGCTGCGGCCCTGCATCGTCGCCGGTCCCAAGGCGCCGGCGCTGGCCGACGCCATGCCGTGGACGCATCTGCCCGGCCCGGTCAAGCGCATGTCCGACGCGCTTCCGCTGCTCAAGGTGCCCGTCCCCGATCCGGGCATACCGTTGCAGCTGGTGCATCATGACGATGTCGCGGCCGCCATCGCCGCCGCGGCCACCACAACGTCGGCGCCGCCGGGCGCTTACAACATCGCGGGCGACGGGCTGATCACCGTCTCCGATGTCGCCCGCGAACTGGGCGCTCGGCCGATACCGGTGCCCAAGGTAGCCGTCACCGCGGCGGCAGGAGTCGTCGCCCGGTTGCCGTTCGTCCCGTCGGCGCTGGAGTGGTTGCACATCGGCCGCACGTCGGTGGTCATGGATACGAGCAAGGCGAAGGCTCAGCTCGGCTGGGAGCCGAAATACACCTCCGCGCAGACGCTCACGGAGTTGGCCGACTCGCTGCGCTGAGTCACTGCGTCTGATCGCCGGTGTCGGCCGGGCCGGTCGGTGTCGCACCACCCTCGTCCGACCAGTCGACGCCTTCTTCGTCAGTGGCGTCGGTGCCCCGTGCCGGGTCGCTCTGCACGTCGTCGTCGGCGTTCGAGGGTCCGGCGTCGGTTTCGACGGTGCCGGGATTGTCCTTCTTGTCATCGCTCACCGGCGCTATATACCCGCCGAGCGGGCGTTTCAGTCTCTGCGAGCGCGCAACTGCGCCGCCCAATCCGCAGGCACCCTGCCGCGAGGACCGGGAGAGGGCTGGCCCTCGGGACGGGACTCGGGCGCGGTGAGCTGTGGTCCGTCGTAGTAGGCGTTCGTGGCGTAGTTCCAGAACCAATCCTCACCCGGTTCGAACGAGCGGATGACCGGATGCCCCGTCTCACGCCCAGTGTGCCGAGGCGTGCCGCGCCAACGAGTCGTCGCAGCACCCGATGTGACCGCATGCCGCACATCGGCGCAGATGCACCCACCAGCCCCCCACCGCGTCACACTCGGCGCATCCGGTCCCGCTCGGTGGGACGGACGGGTCCACTGCAGCGTCCATAGCCGGCGAGCCTACCTATGACCGCGGGCTCGTAGGAGCCGAATTGTCTTGAGGTTCTGCCGATTTCTACCGCGCCATCGTGGAATTCGGTGCGCTCCAGTCGGTGGAGACGAACCGGTGGCGGATCAACCAGTCGTCGCCGACCGGCGCGAACACGTCGCGGTAGCGGCCGTAGTGGTCGAGGCCGATCTCGGTGAACACCGTGAAATAACACGAGACCCGCGCTTCCTCGGGCGTCACCTCGGTGAAGCGGATGTTCGTCACGTTGTGGCGCACGATGCGCTTGACGTCCGACGCGGATGCGGCCGCGTTCGGCGCCGCGACGGCACCGCCCAGATAGTCCACGATCGCGGCACGGCCCCGTGCAGGTTCGGTGCCGCGCACCTCCAGGACGCCGTCTTCGCAGAAGGTGGCGGCGAGTTCGGGCAGCCGCAGCGCGTCGCCCGACCAGTTGTACCGGGCGAGGGTGTCCCTGATGCGTTCCCGTGCGCAAAGCTCCCAAAGCTCCATGCAGACAACCTAACGGGGTTAATGTCGCGCCATGGCTACCAGCGATTCCCGTGAGGTCGTGATCGACGCGAGCCCGGCCGAAATCCTCGACGTCATCGCTGACGTCGAGTCCGCACCGGAGTGGTCCCCCCAGCACCAGGGCGCCGAGGTCCTCGACAGGGACGCCGACGGGCGGCCCGGCCGCGTGCGGCTGAAGTTGAAGACCATGGGCATCTCCGACGAACAGGTCGTGCAATACACCTGGGGTGAAAACACGGCGGGCTGGACGCTATTGGAGTCCAGCCAGCTCAAGACGCAGAGCGCGACGTACACGCTCACCCCCGACGGCGACAAGACCAAGGTCCGCTTCGAGATCACCGTCGACCCCGCGGTGCCGATTCCCGGGTTCGTGATGAAGCGTGCGATGAAAGGCGGTCTGGAGGCTGCCACCGACGGTCTGCGCAAGCAGGTCCTCAAGCTCAAGCGGAGCTGACCGGTTTCGACGCCCGTCGGGTTGGCAATGAAACCGGCATGGCTGTCACCGAAACTCGCGAGGTCGTCATCGAGGCGACACCGCAGGAGATCCTCGACGTTCTGACCGACCTCGAGTCGCTGACCGAGTGGTCCTCGGCGCATCAGAAGGTCGAGGTCCTCGAACGCGACGACGAGGGTCGCCCCAGCAAGTCACGTCAGGTCGTCAAGATCGTCGGCGTCTCTGACGAGCAGGTGCTCAATTACACCGTGCACGACGACGGGGTGAGCTGGACGTTGGAGAGTTCGAAACAGCAACGCGCGCAGCAAGGTCGGTACACGCTCATCCCCGACGGCGATTCGACGAAGGTTCGCTTCGAGCTCATGGTCGACCCGCTGGTGCCGTTGCCCGGCTTCCTGATCAAGAAGGGCGCCAAAGGATTGATGGAGACGGCGACCGACGGGCTGCGTAAACGAGTACGCCAGGTCAAGAGCCGCCGATAGTCTGCCCCGCATGGCGACTGCGGGACCCCTTGCGGGAGTGAAGGTCATCGAACTGGGCGGCATCGGCCCCGGACCCCACGCAGGAATGGTGCTGGCCGATCTCGGCGCCGACGTGGTGCGCGTGCGCCGCCCCGGCGGGCTGCAGATGCCGCCCGAGAACGTCGACCTGTTGCACCGCGGCAAGCGCGTCGTCGACCTGGACGTCAAGAGGATCCCGGCGCGCTGCTGAACCTCGCAGCCAAGGCCGACGTCCTCATCGATGCATTTCGGCCGGGGACGTGTGAACGGCTCGGCATCGGCCCCGACGACTGCGCGGAGGTCAACTCCAGGCTGATCTTCGCCAGGATCACGGGCTGGGGTCAGCACGGACCGCTGGCGCAGACCGCGGGTCACGACATCAACTACTTGTCGCAGAGCGGTGCGCTGTCGGCGATCGGATACCGCGACCGGCCGCCGGTCGTGCCGCTGAACCTGGTCGCCGACTTCGGCGGCGGCTCGATGTTCGCGCTGCTGGGCATCGTGACCGCGCTGTACGAACGCGAGCACTCCGGTGTGGGTCAGGTGGTCGACGCGGCGATGGTCGACGGCGTGGCCGTGCTGACGCAGGTCGCGTGGACGATGAAGTCGACGGGCGTCTTGCGCGACGAACGCGAGTCGTTCCTGCTCGACGGCAGCGCCCCGTTCTACCGCACCTACGAGACCGCCGACGGCATGCACGTAGCCGTCGGCGCAATCGAACCGCAGTTCTACGCGCAACTGGTGGCCGGGCTCGGGCTCGGCGCCGACGAGCTCCCACCGCAAATGGACCGCGAGTCGTTTCCAGAAATGCACAGGCTGTTCGCTGAGCGCTTTGCGCGCAAGACCCGCGACGAATGGACGGCGATCTTTACGGGTACCGACGCGTGCGTCACGCCGGTGCTGACGTGGACCGAGGCAGCGCGCAGCAACCATTTGCGTGCGCGGTCAACGTTGGTGCAGGCCAACGGGGTAGACCAGGCCGCGCCGGCGCCTCGGTTTTCGCGCACCCCAGCGGGTCCCGTCGGGGCACCTCCGCAGGATGCGACTGACCTAATTGATATTGACTGGTAATACTAATTTGCTGGAAAAGCCTATGCGCTAGGCAGTGGAGTTAGCTACGATTTGCCGCATGGCTGTGCAGGCATCGAGGGAAGTGGTCTTCGAGGCGCCCAAAGACGCGATCATGGACGCACTCGCCGATATCGATGCCGTGCCCACGTGGTCGCCCGTTCACAAGCACGCCGAGGTGCTCGACCGTCATCCCGACGGCCGCCCGCATCACGTCAAGGCGACGTTCAAAATCATGGGCGTCACCGACAAGGAGTTCCTCGAGTACCACTGGGGCGAGGACTGGGTGGTCTGGGACGCCAAGGCGACGATGCAACAACGCGGGCAGCACGGCGAGTACAACCTCACCCCCATCGGCGAGGACCGCACCCGGGTCCGCTTCGACATCATCATCGACCTGGCGGCGCCGATTCCGGAGTTCCTGCTTCGCCGCGCCAAGAAGATGGTGCTCGACGTCGCGACCGAGAATCTGCGGCGCCGGGTGATGGCCGCGGTTACATAGTTTCTCGCCCGCCCGCCCGCAGCACCGCGAGCCGACGGATCGCCTCGTCGAGGGTCTCGTCGCGTTTGCAGAAGGCGAAGCGCACCAGGTGGTTCCATGCACCGGCGTGCTCGGCGCCCGGGTCGCAGAACGCCGACATCGGAATCGCTGCCACACCCGCACGATGAGGCAGCTCGGAGCAGAACGCGGCGCTGTCGCTGAATCCGAGCGGACGCGGGTCGGCACACAGGAAGTAGGTGCCGAAGCTCTCGTGCACCTCGAAGCCGAGGTCGGACAGCGCCCCACCCAATCGGTCTCGCTTGCGCTGCAAGGACTCCCGCAGCTTGTCGACCCACGCGTCCTCGTTGTTCAGGGCGTGCGCCACCGCGGGCTGGAACGGTGCGCCGCCGACGTAAGACAGGTACTGCTTGGCTGCGCGCACGCCGGCGATGAGATCGGCTGGGCCGCATGCCCATCCGATCTTCCAGCCGGTGACGTTGAACATTTTGGCCGCGCTCGAGATCGTGATCGTGCGCTCGGCCATGCCGGGGTAGTTGGCCAGCGGCAGATGCCGGCGGCCGGGGAAGTCGGAGTACACGAGGTGCTCGTAGACCTCGTCGGTGATCACGAGCAGGTCGGCCTCGACGGCCAGTTCGGCCAGCGCGCGCAGTTCGTTGTCGCCGGCCACCATCCCGGTGGGGTTGTGCGGCGAGTTGACGATCAGCGCTTTGGTGTTTTGTGTGACGGCCTTTCGCAGCCCGTCGACATCGATACCGAAGCCGCGGCCGTCCTGAACCATCGGGACGGCGCGCCGCTGGCAGCCCGCCATCGCGATGACGGGGGAGTAGGAGTCGTAGAACGGCTCGATCAGCAGCACCTCGGAACCGGGTTCGACGAGCCCGATGACCGCGGCCGCGATTGCTTCAGTCGCGCCGACGGTCACCAGGACCTCGGTGTGGGGGTCGTATTCGGTTCCGTGCGCACGCTTGCGCTGGGCGGCGATCGCTTCGCGCAACGGTGCGATACCGAGGCCGGGCGGGTACTGGTTGGTGCCGTCGGCGATCGCGCGCTGGGCGATCTCGAGCATGGCGGGCGGGCCGTCCTCGTCGGGAAAGCCCTGTCCGAGGTTGACCGCGCCGATGCGAGCAGCGAGCGCCGACATCTCGGCGAAGATCGTCACCGCGTACGGCTGCAGCCGGCGAACCGTCATAGCCGTCGAGGGTATGCGGTCGCGATCACAGCGGGTCCATGGCGGCCAACCGGTGCACTTGTGTCTTGGTGGCCAGGTACAACTCGCACCAGGTTCGGTGGAGGTCGTCGTAGAGCACAGCACGCCTTGGATCCGGCTCGATGCGGCCGGCGATCCGGGTCCAGTCGGTGTCCGGCGGCACCAGTCCCAGACCTATCGCCGCCAGGAGCGCGTCGCCGAACCCGGCGCCGATGGTCTGTTCGGGCGTCAACTGCGTACGGCCGGTGATATCGCTGACCGCTTGCGGCCAGACCGGGCTGTCCAGTCCGCCGCCGACGGCGACGAGCCGGGTGCTGGGTGCCGCGTCGTCGAAGCGCGTGAGTACGTCGCGCACACCGAATCCGATGCCCTCGTAGGCGGCCCGGACCAGGTGGCCTCGTCCGTGCCGCAGCGTCAGGCCGGCTACGATGCCTCGGGCGTGCGGATCGAAGATCGGGGTCCGCTCGCCGCTGAAGTACGGGAGCATCAGCAGACCCTCGCTTCCGGGTGGCACCGCCGAAGCTTCTGCGGCGAGTTCCTTGAACGACGCATTGCCGGTCGTGGACTGCAGCCATGTGATCAAACTGCCCGCGGTCGCGGTGCCCGCGGCCAGCGCGTAGTTGCCGGGTTCCACTGCGGCGGTTGTCCACAGCGTCGAGTCGCAGTGGTAGTCCGCGACGATCTGCACCATGAACATCGTCGACCCGTACATCAGCATCAGGTCGCCGGGTTTCCGGACCCCGACCGAGAACGCTTCGGCGTAGGCGTCGACGGTCCCGGCCATGACCGGAGTCCCGACCGGGATTCCCGACATGCGGGCCGCCGCGGCGGTGACCGTGCCGACCACCTCGGCCGGCCAGGCGAGGCGGGGCAACGGGAGGTGTGCGCAGATCCGTTCCGCCCATTCGCGATTCCACTCGAATGCACGTGTGGCATACATCGGGTCACACTGGCTGGCGGTGTGGTGGTCCATGGTGTATTCGCCGGTGAGTTTGGCGACGATGTAGGAGTTCGAGCTGAACCACGTTCTCGCGTCGGCGAACACTTCCGGTTCGTGAGTGCGGACCCATTCCAGTTTCGGGCCGACGGCCTGGCTGGTCAGTAGGCTGCCGCCTCGTTCGAGGATGTTCTGTTCGCCGAATTCCTCGGTGAGCGATGCGATCTCAGCGACCGCCCTGGTGTCGATGCCGTAGAGGATCGCGGGTCGCAGCGGTCGCAAATCGTCGTCGCACAGCACGAGGCAGGGTCCAAGGCCGCTGACGCAGACGCCCGCCAACGACCCGCGTGCGGGCATGCGTGCGATGAGCGCGCGGCTGATGGCACAGACTTCGCGCCACCATACGGCTTCTGCGTCGAATTCCGCCCACCCCGGGCGCGGCATGTCCATCGAGTGCGCCATGGTCTCGACGGCCAGTACCGTGCCCGCCGCGTCGGTCAGGACGCCTTTCGTGCTCCCGGTGCCGATGTCGATGCCGAGGAGGACGCCCACATCGTCACGTTAGCTGCCGGTTCGGGGGACGAGCGGGCACTTCTGTCACGCCCTGGCCGGGGACCGCGCGGTACGCCCCGCGGGGTTACCGGTGCTAGGTTGCCCAACCAACAGGTTGGCCGAGGCTGTTAGGCTGCGGAACAGAGGACTACCGTCCGGATGGACAGGCATCCCGCAACCCAATCTGAACAGGAAATATCTTCATGTCTGAAGAAGCCTTCATCTACGAGGCGATTCGTACGCCCCGCGGCAAGAACAAGAACGGCGCACTCAACGAGGTCAAGCCCGTCAACCTGGTCGTCGGCCTGATCGAGGAGATCCGCAGCCGCTACCCCGACCTCGACGAGACGCTGATCAGCGACGTCATCCTCGGTTGTGTGTCCCCCGTCGGCGACCAGGGCGGCGACATCGCCCGGACCGCGGCTCTGGTGGCCAAGCTGCCCGAGACCACCGGCGGGTTCCAGCTGAACCGGTTCTGCGCCTCGGGTCTGGAGGCCGTCAACACCGCCGCCCAGAAGGTGCGGTCCGGCTGGGACGACCTGGTACTCGCCGGCGGTGTCGAGTCGATGAGCCGCGTGCCGATGGGCTCCGACGGCGGCGCATGGGCTTCGGACCCGGAGACGAACTACCGCATCGGATTCGTCCCGCAGGGCATCGGCGCCGATCTGATCGCGACGATCGAGGGCTTCTCCCGCGAGGATGTCGACCGCTACGCGCTGCGCAGCCAGGAGAAAGCCGCCGCGGCCTGGTCGGGCGGCTACTTCGCCAAGTCCGTCGTGCCGGTGCGCGACCAGAACGGCCTGGTGATTCTCGACCACGACGAGCACATGCGCCCCGACACCACGCTCGAGGGCCTCGGTCAGCTCAAGACCGCGTTCGACGGCGTCGGCGCGATGGGCGGGTTCGACGACGTGGCGCTGCAGAAGTATCACTTCGTCGAGAAGATCAACCACGTCCACACCGGCGGCAACAGCTCCGGCATCGTCGACGGCGCCGCGCTGGTGCTCGTCGGCAGTGAAAAGGCGGGCCAGTCGCAGGGCCTGACCCCGCGGGCACGCATCGTGGCCACCGCCACCAGTGGCGCCGATCCGGTCATCATGCTCACCGGTCCGACGCCGGCCACTCGCAAGGTGCTCGACCGTGCCGGCCTGACGGTCGACGACATCGACCTGTTCGAGCTGAACGAGGCGTTCGCCTCGGTGGTTCTGAAGTTCCAGAAGGACCTCGACATCCCCGACGAGAAGCTCAACGTCAACGGTGGCGCCATCGCGATGGGCCACCCGCTGGGCGCCACCGGCGCCATGATCACCGGAACCATGGTCGACGAGCTCGAGCGTCGCAACGCACGGCGTGCGCTGATCACGCTGTGCATCGGCGGCGGCATGGGCGTGGCCACCATCATCGAGCGCGTCTAGCACGAGTCTGAGGGTTTAAGGAAAAAACATGGCAGAGAACACCATTCAGTGGGACAAGGATGCCGACGGCATCGTCACCCTGACGCTCGACGATCCGACCGGCTCGGCCAACGTGATGAACGAGCATTACAAGGAATCCATGCACAATGCCGTCGAACGCCTTGTTGCGGAAAAGGATTCGATTACCGGCGTCGTCATCACCAGCGCGAAGAAGACCTTCTTCGCCGGCGGTGACCTCAAGGGCATGATGAACGTCGGCCCGGACAACGCCGCCGAAGCGTTCGAAGAGGTCGAGTCCATCAAGGCCGACCTGCGCAAGCTCGAGACGCTGGGTAAGCCGGTCGTGGCGGCCATCAACGGCGCCGCGCTGGGCGGTGGCCTGGAGATTGCGCTGGCCTGCCATCATCGGATCGCCGCCGACGTCAAGGGCTCGGTCATCGGTCTGCCCGAGGTCACGTTGGGTCTGCTGCCCGGCGGTGGCGGCGTGACCCGCACCGTGCGGATGTTCGGCATCCAGAAGGCGTTCATGGAGGTGCTCAGCCAGGGCACCCGCTTCAAGCCGGGCAAGGCCAAGGACACCGGCCTGGTCGACGAACTGGTCAGCAGCGTCGACGAACTCGTGCCGGCCGCCAAGGCTTGGATCAAGGCCAACCCGGACAGCCACACCCAACCGTGGGATGCCAAGGGCTACAAGATGCCCGGCGGCACGCCGACCTCGCCTGGCCTGGCCAGCATTCTGCCGTCGTTCCCGGCGCTGCTGCGCAAGCAACTCAAGGGTGCGCCGATGCCTGCGCCGCGGGCGATCCTCAACGCCGCCGTCGAGGGCGCGCAGGTCGACTTCGACACCGCGAGCCGCATCGAGAGCCGCTACTTCACGCAGCTGGTCACGGGCCAGACCGCCAAGAACATGATCCAGGCGTTCTTCCTGGACCTGCAGGCCATCAACGGCGGTGCGTCGCGGCCCGACGGTATCGAGCCCGTCAAGATCAACAAGATCGGCGTGCTGGGCGCGGGCATGATGGGCGCCGGCATCGCCTACGTGTCGGCCAAGGCCGGGTTCGACGTGGTGCTCAAGGACGTCAGCCTCGAAGCCGCCCAAAAGGGTAAGGGTTACTCGGAGAAACTCGAGGCCAAGGCGCTCGAGCGGGGCAAGACCACCCAGGAGCGCTCCGACGCCCTGCTGGCCCGCATCACGCCGACGGGCGATCCCGCCGACCTGAAGGGTGTCGACTTCGTCGTCGAGGCGGTCTTCGAGGATCAGGACCTCAAGCACAAGGTGTTCCAGGAGATCGAGGACATCGTCGAGCCCAACGCGCTGCTGGGATCGAACACCTCGACGCTGCCGATCACCGGTTTGGCGACCGGTGTGAAGCGCCAGGAGGACTTCATCGGCATCCACTTCTTCTCGCCGGTCGACAAGATGCCGCTGGTGGAGATCATCAAGGGCGAGAAGACCTCTGACGAGGCGTTGGCCCGGGTGTTCGACTACACGCTGGCCATCGGCAAGACCCCGATCGTGGTGAACGACAGCCGCGGGTTCTTCACCAGCCGCGTCATCGGCACGTTCGTCAACGAGGCGCTGGCGATGCTCGGTGAGGGCGTTGCGGCCGCGAGCATCGAGCAGGCCGGCTCGCAGGCGGGCTACCCGGCGCCGCCGCTGCAGCTGTCCGACGAGCTCAACCTCGAGCTGATGCACAAGATCGCCGTCGCCACCCGCAAGGGCGTCGAGAGCACGGGCGGCACTTATGAGCCGCACCCGGCCGAGGCGGTCGTCGAGAAGATGATCGAGATCGGACGGCCGTCGCGGCTGAAGGGTGCGGGCTTCTACGAGTACGCCGACGGCAAGCGCGTCGGGCTGTGGCCGGGTCTGAAGGAGACCTTCAACTCCGGCAACACGTCGATCCCGTTGCAGGACATGATCGATCGCATGCTGTTCGCCGAGGCGCTGGAGACCCAGAAGTGCCTTGACGAGGGCGTGCTCACGTCGACCGCTGACGCGAACATCGGCTCGATCATGGGTATCGGCTTCCCGCCCTACACCGGTGGTTCGGCGCAGTTCATCGTCGGCTACCAGGGTCCTGGCGGTGTCGGCAAGGAGGCCTTCGTGGCCCGCGCCAAGGAACTCGCGGCCAAGTACGGCGAGCGGTTCAGCCCGCCGGCGTCGCTGACCTGACGCATAACTCCATCGCCGCTTTGACGGGTGGGTGATTCGCTAGATTGGCGTCAGTGTGAAGGTGAGGTGCCGCGTAGTGCGGTGGTTGAATCCTTTTCACCTGGTGTCTGGCTCTTAGATTGGCTGCCGCCTTTGGTTGGCGTTCACGCGTTTTGCCGGCATCAGGTGTGAAGGACC